>NZ_CP149510.1:0-40000 GCF_040126305.1 Pararhizobium sp. A13
GGATCCGATCCTTGTTGTGATCGTGCCCTTGCCTGACCACGTCCCACGCAGCGACTTCAGGAACCCGGCTTCGTCGGCCACGGCTGGGTGGGCCAGTGCGGTCAACGACACGGTCATGGCAGTGATCCATGATGTTTTCATTGGAGCTCTCCTTTGGTTGGGTTGGAGGCCAATAGTCTGAACCGCCGAAGAACAGCGCCACCGCACCGTTGCCGCCGCCTATCGGCGATCGTTCCGACCTGCCCGGTCGATCCGAAGGGACACTCCATGCCGACGTGACAACGTTGCCGCGATCAACGACACCACGGCTTCGGAAGACAGTTGCCGGCAGCCTGACAGGACCCTCCTGTCGGCGGCATGATCCTCAATTGCGTTGGTGGCCAATGGTTCCGCGAAATCCGTTCAGCATAGTTCTCGCGCGAGGGTCGGTCTATCGCTTCGTCCGCAAATGTACTGTCGAAATCAGCTCGCCGTGTTGGCCACCGCGAACTCGCTGAGCGATTGATGAGAGCTCGTTTCGCTTGTAACAGGGTGCAGAACTCCACTGCCACGTCGCCCGCTGCCGCACCCGCCAGTAGATCGCGGCCATTGTGCACGATCGCCGCGCCGTGCTGCGCAAGACCGCGTGCAAGCGCAAATCCGACTCCCTGTGACGAGCCCGTGACGAAAGCTCGTTTTCGAGGTCGAAGAGTGGAAATGTCGTATCGCTCTCTTTGCCCGATCAGCGCCCGAGCGTCGCCTTGATGCCGGCGAGGCCGCGACGAAGGAACGGGTCCGAGTGGATGTAGAAGAACTGTACGCCCTTCCCCACCCAGTGCGGCAGCTCCTCGGCGGTGGCGAGTGTCCCGGCCACCTTCCCGGCTGCGCGGATCTTTTCGACGGCGAAGGCGACCTTTTCCACGACTTCCGCCGGGCGCGGCTCGCCGAACGGCGGCGCCGGGGGAAAGCCCATGTTCTGGGAGAGGTCGCCGGGTCCGATGAAGAAGACATCTATGCCGTCGACAGTGAGCATCTCGTCGAGATTGTCGATGGCCTCGAGCGTTTCGATCATGCTGACGACGAGCCGCTTCTCATAATCTGACGGCAGTGCGTAGCGAACAGCATCGACGATTGCGCGCGCCTGCTCGGCGGTGTCCACCATCGGCACCATCAGCCCGTCGGCACCGGCGTTCAGGTAGCGGATCAGGACCGGCCGTTCATGCGAATGAGGCCGGACGATCGCAGCGCCACCGGCAGAGCGGACGATCTGCGACGTGATCCGGACATCCTCGAAGCACCACGTGCCGTGCTCGCAGTCGATGAAGATGGAGTCGGCGCCGAGTTCCACCAGTCGCGCCGAAAGGCCCGACGACGCGTGGTGCGGTGTGAACATGGTAATGGGTTCGCCGGCTTGCAGCCGGGCGCGCAACTTGGCACCGTTCATGATGCTCCTCCTACTTTTCTTTCTTTGGCAGGTCTGGCTGTGGCAGGTCGGGCGTATCCGCCGGCGCTCCAACCCAGCGCGCGGTCTCTATGTCGGCCGAGGTGTCGCGCATGAATGTCGGGCAGATGTGGAGCTCGGGTATGACAGCTCCCTTCTGAAGGCTGGCGCAGAGCGCGATTGCCCTTGCCACGTCATGCGGATCGAGCATCGCGGCGCGCTCATTTTCAAGCGGAGGCCGTGCCCGGTTGTCCATGATCGGCGTGTTGGTCTCGCCTGGCAGGATGGTCGTCGCGCGGATGCCCTGGTTACGGTAGGTGTTGTGAAGGAAGGTCATGAAGTTCTTCACGCCGGCCTTCGCCGCACCATAGGCTGCGCCGCCCAGAAGGTTCGGATTGAGCGCCGCGAGAGATGAGACGGTAATGACCGTACCTTCCCCTTTGGCAATCATGTCGGGAAGGACCGCCTGGGTGAGATTGAAGACCGCGGTCAGGTTGACATTGACCGTCGAATTCCACTCGTCCTCGCTGAGGAACCGGGCATTCAGGACCTTGCTGGCGCTCCCGGCATTGTTGACCAGGATATCCACCGGCCCGACGCCATCGCGGATCCATTTCACGGTTGCGAATATCTCGTCACGGGATTCGATGTCGAGCGCGCGGGCGAACGCACTGCCGCCTTTCTCTTCAATCTTGGAGGCAACTTCGCGCAAAGGCGTCAGTCGGCGGCCCGTGAGGACCACGCGTGCTCCCTCTTTGGCGAGAAGCAGCGCGGCCTCGCGGCCAATACCCGTCCCCGCGCCTGTGACCAGCGCGACTCTTCCGTCAAGCAGACCCATCACGTCCTCCTACTCCGCCGCAACGGCCGGCATACCCTTGTAGCCATAGACAGTCTTCGCTGCCTTCGGCGTGATCAAGCCCTCGGCGAGATCCTGCTCGATGATCTCCACCGCGCGTTCGCTGGCAAGGCCCCATCCGCCGCCGCCTGGCGTCTCCACCTCGAGGCGCTCGCCTGTCTTCAGGGTAACCTTTCCTTTCGGGAACTGGGGCTTGCCTTCCTTCATGACCTTGCCTGCGGTGCCATTCTGGCCTTCGACAACGCCGAAGCACGGATGACGGACGCGCTCGGACGCAAGATAGATGCTCATTGGAGTCCTGCCGAGATTGCGAAGCACGACGCGCTGGCCGAGACCGCCGCGATGCTTTCCGGCGCCGCCGGAGTCTGCGATCAGTTCCTTGCATTCCGTCAGCACGGGGACGGCGATTTCGAACATCTCGATGGCTGTCACCTTGCAGTTGGACGGGAAGCTCAACGTGTCGAGGCCGTCGAACTCGGCGCGTGCGCCCTGCCCGCCATGAAAGTTCTGCACGGAGCCATACTGCGTGCCGTCGTCGCGCTGGCCGACGCAGTTCGCAGCCCAGATCGGAGCGCCGCCGCTATCGCCCATGACTTTATCCGGTACGACGCCCTCCAGTGCCTTGAAGATCAGCGACGGGATGACGTGGCCGATGAGGTTTCGCGAGTTGCCGGCCGTCCACGGCTGCGGATTCAGGATGCTACCGAGCGGGGCTTCGTCCGTTATCGACACGATGCAGCCTTCATTGTTCGGTGTTTCCGGGTCGAGCAAGCATTTCAATGCATAGACCGAGTGCGCATAGCGATAGTTCGTGCGGCAATTGATCGAGTGCAGCACCTGGTCGGACGTACCAGTGTAGTCGACATGAATGGAATCGTCCCTGACGATGACAGAGGCCTTCAGCTTCACGTCGACGTCGTAGCCGTCGAGAAGCACCTCGGCGCTGTATGTGCCGTTCGGCCATTCGCGGATCGCCTTGCGGGTCTGCGCTTCCGAGCGCGAATGGATGGCGTCGGCCAGCCCGTCGACGTCGTCCAGGCCATACTCGTCGAGGAACTTCAGCAACTCGCGGCCCATCACGTTGTTGGCGGCGATCATCGATTCGAGGTCCCCCTGGACTTCGGTCGGCAAACGCACGGACGCAGCGATAATGTCGAATACGTCCTGGTTGGGAACGCCGGCCTTCAACAGCTTCACGATCGGAAACCGGATGCCTTCCTCGAAGATGTCGCTTGCCTCGGAGTGCAGAGGAGCGCCACCGATGTCCGGAAGATGGGCGATGGAACCTGCATAGGCGACGACCTTGCCGTTCTTGAAGATCGGCGTGATCATCGTGACGTCAGGCAGGTGGCCCGTGCCGATCTCGGGATCGTTGGTGGCAAGGACGTCGCCTTCTTGAAGAGTTTCAGCCGGGAACTTCGGCAGGAAATACTTCTGAGCGGCGGCCGGGAGCGACGTGATAAAGACCGGGATCGACCAGGTGCACTGGGCAAGCGCGCGGCCGCGGCTGTCGAGAAGGACGGTGACGTAGTCGTGGTTCTCGCGGACGATCGGCGAAAATGCAGTCTTGCCGAGGACGTTGTCTGCCTGGTCTGCGATGAAGATCAGGCGGTTCCACATCACCTGCAGATTGATCGGGTCGTTGAAATCGGTGGCGGGCTTCGACATCGTATTCCCCTTACAGAATGTTGATCACGAGATTGCCGTTGGCGTCCACATGGAAGACGCCGCTCGGGCCGACCACCGCGGTGGATTCACGCTGCTCAACGATCGCGGGGCCTTTGATCTCTTGTTGAACGGGGAGCTTGTAGTGGTCGTAGACCGCCGTCTCCGTGTAGTTTCCGAGTTCCTGGAAGTAGACCTGGCGGCTTCCCTTCCTGGCGTCGGAGACCTGGGTCTCGTTCGGCCGCGTGACCTGATCCTTCTCACCGCTTGCGCGCAGCCGCCAGGTGATCACCTCGACGGAGGCCGCGACCGTGCGGCCGAACAGCTCGCGGTAGAGCTTGTAGAAATTCTCGAGAAGCTGCTTCAGGAACTCCTCCTTCGGGAGGCTGCGATCTGGAAGAGCAACGGTGATTTCATGGCCTTGGCCGACATGGCGCATGTCGACGGTGTAGCGGTTGGTGATGGTTTCCTTGGCAACGCCGGCGGCGGACACCACTTCGGCTCCCTGTGCGGAGAGATCATCGAGCAGACGATTCATGCCGTCGACATCCCAGGCATCGACCGCCATCGGGTGGCTTGCAGACAGATCGACCGCGACCGGAGCGATCAAGAGGCCGATGGCCGACGTCACGCCTGCGCCGGTCGGGCAGATAACGCGCTTGATACCGAGCTTGCGGGCAATGCCATAGGCATGCACGGGGCCTGCTCCGCCGAAAGCGACCATCGGCAGGGATCGTGGATCGACGCCGAGGTCCGTGGCATGCATCGCCGCGGCCTTGCTCATGGATTCGTTCACGAGGTCGTGGATGCCCCACGCACAGCGATCAATGCTGACGTCCAGAGAGACGGCAAGCTTGGTCATCGCTTCGCGGGCCGCATCCTTCGATACCTTGAAGGATCCACCGACGAAGGACTCGGTTCCCATGTAGCCGAGCAGGATGTCGGCGTCCGTGACGGTCGGCTCGGTGCCGCCGCGTTGGTAGGCGGCAGGTCCCGGAAGCGCGCCCGCCGAACGGGGGCCGACATCGAGCAAGCCAAGCGGGTTCTTGGCCGCGATGGAGCCGCCGCCGGCGCCGATCTCGATCATCTGGATGGACTGGATCTTCAAGGGAAAGCCGGATCCCTTGCGGAAGCGCTGATAATGAGCGACTTCGAGGTCGGTTCCGACCGTCGGCTCGCCATTCGGGATCAGGCAGAGTTTCGCCGTCGTGCCGCCCATGTCGAACGAGAGCACACTGCCCTCGCCCGCAATGCGGCCGAACTCGGCGGCTGCCACGGCGCCCGCAGCCGGACCGGACTCGATGAGGCGAACCGGCAACTCGGCAGCGCGGCGGCTTGGAACGAGACCTCCGGAGGACGTCATCCAGAGAACCTGGCGGTCGATGCCCTTCTTGGCGAACTCGCGCTGGAGATGAGCGACGTGTCCGGCCATCTGCGGCCGGGTATAGGCGTTCACGACGGTCGTCGAGGCGCGGTCGAACTCGCGCATTTCGGGGCAGACATCCGACGAAAGCGACACGAAGATGTCCGGATATTCCTCACGCAGAAGAGCAGCGACGCGCTGCTCGTGCTGCGGATATTTGTAGGCGTGGAGCAGGCAGACCGCGACAGAACGGATACCCTTCTCCTTGAGACGTCCGGCGATCTCGCGAACGGTCTCTTCCTTGAGCTCCGTCATCACCGAACCGTCGGCGGCTATGCGTTCGGCCGCACCGTAGCTGTTGGCGCGCGTCACCAACGGATCGGGATACTTGATGTTGAGATCGTAGAGGTCGTAGCGGCCTTCGTTGCGGATCCGCAGCATGTCCTGGAAGCCGTCGGTCGTCACGAAGCCGGTCTCGACACCCTTGCGTTCGAGGACGGCATTGGTGACCACGGTCGTGGCACCAAGGACCTGCAAGTCCTCGATGGTGATCGCGCCGGAAAACTGCTCCAGAAGTTCGGAAACGCCCTGCACGACCGCCTCGGCCGGATTCTTCGGCGTGCTCAGCACCTTATGGAGGTGAAGCGCGCCGGTGTCATCCAGAAGAGCGAAGTCGGTAAAGGTACCGCCGGTGTCGAAAGCCAGTTTTGCCATGTTTCCCTCGAAACGACTGCACGGCGCGCAAGCACCGCTGTGGTCGGATCCGTTCTGCCGAACCCGTTGTCTGAGTGGAGGTTAGGGGAACCGGCCGTGCGTTGGCCAACACAACTACAGTCTGCCGCCATAGGCTTTGCTTATGGCAGACATCAGGCGGGACGGATGCCCTGGTGATGGCTGCTCATGAGCTTGCCGACGATGTCAAGAAGCACGGAGCGTGCGGCGAGTGCCGGCTCCGAAAGAGGGAGATGGTCCGACACGCAGAGCGAGACGGTCGCATCGATGACGGGCTTCGTCAGTGCCCTCACGTGCGCGCCCGCGAAACCCGACGTCTCGGTCACCACAGATGCTGGAAGGATCGTCGAGCCAAGTCCGTCGAGGACAGCTGCTCCGAGCGCCGGAACGGATTCGATCTCGGAGACAACGTCCGGCGTGGCTCTCGCCCTGGCGAGGGCTTCATCGATCAGGCGACGTAAAAGGTGGCCTTTGCTGGGGAGCAGCAAGGACAGCTCGTTCAACGCCGAGACTGGAAGCGGCTCGGCGGGATCGCCCGGCAATTCCATGCCTGGCGGCGAGACCAGGAACATCTCTTCGCGAAACAGCGGCTGCAGCGTTACGCCCTTGATGGGATCGGCCGCGTAGATCAGCGCCATGTCCATTTTCCCCGTCATGATCAGCTCGCTCAGGATGTGACCAAAGCTGTCATTGATATGGACGACGATCTTGGGATGCTTCGCCTTCATCTCCCTGAGCAGCGGCAGCGAGAGCGCACTGGACGTCGAATAGGTCGCCAGCCCGATGGAGACACGACCGGCGACCGACCTTGCCGACTGGTTGATGTCAATCTGCGCCTGATCGATCTGCTTGAGCATCAACTGAGCGTGGCGATAAAGGATGAGCCCGGCCTCGGTCGGCGTGATGCCGACGTTGCTGCGGATCAGGAGCTTGTGCTTGAAGTGCGCCTCAAGGGCAGCGATCTGCTGCGACAGCGCTGGCTGGGCGGTGCGCAGGATCGCTGCGGCGCGCGAAACGCTGCCCGTATCGACGATCTTGACGAAGCTTCTCAGTTTTCTGAAATCGACGCTCATGGTTCCCGGCTTTTTGTTTTACGGAACCTAAAGCCGGGAGCAGGAGCGGCGCAAGCCCCTCCCGCGATACGCGTGACTTCAGCGAAGGGCCGCCACGGCGCTTTCAATGCGATCGCAGGCAGCCTTGATGGCTTCCATCGACGTGGCGATGGACAGGCGGAAATATGGCGAGAGGCCGTAGGCAGCGCCCTGGAGCGCGGCGACACCAACACCGTCAAGCAGGTAGAGAACAAAATCGAGGTCCGTCTCGATCGTCTTGCCTTCCGTGGTCTTCTTGCCAATGACCCCGGCGCAGTTCGGAAACAGGTAGAAGGCTCCGTCCGGAACCAGACACGACAGGCCGGGAACGGCGTTCAGCCGGGCGCAGGCATAGTCGCGACGCTCCTTGTAAACCTTGACACTTTCAGTCACGAACGACTGGTCCGATGTCAGCGCATAAGCGGCGGCGGCCTGGCTGATGGAAGACGGGCAGGACGACATCTGTGACTGCAGCTTGTTGATCGCGGCGACCAGCGGCGCAGGGCCGGCTGCATAGCCGATGCGCCATCCGGTCATCGCATAGGACTTCGAGACGCCATTCGTGAGCAGCACACGATCCTTCAGTTCCGGCACCGCGGCAACAAGCGTCGTCATTGGCTCGTCCCGGAACCAGACCTGGTCGTAGATATCGTCGGAAAGAACGAAGACGTGCGGGTGGCGCAAAAGGACCTTTCCGAGAGCCTCGAGCTCACTGCGGCTGTACGCCGCGCCGGTCGGATTAGAGGGGGCGTTCAGGATCAGCCAGAGGGTTTTCGGCGTAATCGCAGCCTCAAGCGCCTCCGGGGTGAGCTTGAAACCCTGTCCCTGCGGGCACTGGACGATCACAGGCTTGCCTTCGTTGGCAAGGACCATGTCCGGATACGAGACCCAGTAGGGAGCCGGAATGATGACCTCGGCGTCGTTCTCGACGCTCGCCATCAGCGCAAGAAAGAGGATCTGTTTTGCGCCGCCGCCGACGCAGATCTCGTTGTCGGCATAGCTGAGGCCAAGACGGCGCTCGAAATCACCGATGATGGCTTTGCGAAGCGCCGGTGTGCCATTCACCGGCGTATATTTGGTCTCCCCCCGGTCGATCGCGGCATGCGCGGCGGCTTTGACGTTCTCTGGCGTATCAAAGTCCGGCTCGCCGACCGTCATGTCGACGATGTCGCGGCCAGCCGCCTTCAGTTCGCGTGCGCGGGCCGCGGCCGCCGTGCTCGGCGATACCTTGATCCGGGACACGCGTGATGCAGGCACAAAAGTGCTCATGGAAGTTTCCTCAGTTCTGGATTGTGATCTGGCTGGAGGCGGCGCGAGAGCATGATGCCGAAAAGTGTACGCGGTTTTCGGACGACATCATGCTCTCCTTCTTTGGTTCTAGAGCGGATTCAGATTTTAGGTCGATGCGACCTAAAATCTTCCGGCTCTAGTGAACCGCCTCGACCTCGCCGCGCATCTTCCCGGTCAGGAAGAGTTCGCCGAGTTCGTCATGGGTGATGTCCTTGGGCAGGCCGTCCCAGATAACCTTGCCGAGACGCAGGATGACGGCACGCTGGGCGACCTCCATGGCCTTCTTCGTGTTCTGTTCGACAAGGAGAATGGTCTGACCCGAGGCATGCAAGCGGAGAAGCTCCTCGAACACGACGCCGATCGCCACGGGCGAGAGGCCGACCGATGGCTCGTCGACCAGCAGCACCTTCGGCCGCTGCAGGACAGCCATGGCGACTTCGAGAAGTTGCTGCTCGCCACCCGACATGTTTCCGGCGAGCGTCGAACGGCGCTTCTTCAGGATTGGGAAGAGATCGTAGACGTAGTCACGCTCGGCTTTCACTTTGGCGTCGCGGATCGTATACGCTGCCATTTGCAGGTTCTCGTCGACCGTCATCACCGGAAAGTTGCAGCGCCCCTGCGGCACGAAGGAGATCCTCTCGCCCAGGATGGCGCGCGACTTATAGCCCGCAATGTTCTTGCCCTGCCAGTGGATACTGCCATCCTTGATGGTCGTCATGCCGTAGAGCGTTTTCAAAAGCGTGGACTTGCCTGCTCCGTTCGGACCCATCAGCGCCACGAACTGGCCGGGCGGCACATCGAGCTCGACGCCGTTCAGGATGTCCAGGGAGCCGTAGCCTGCACGCAGGTTCTTGATCGATAGTTCCGAATTAGCCACCAAGATAGGCCTCCCTCACGCGCTGATCCTGAATGATGTCCTGCGGCAGTCCTTCGACAAGCTTCTGCCCTTGATCCAGAACGATCACGCGCTGGCAGATGCTGGTCACGACATCGATGTTGTGCTCGATCACCAGGAAGCTGACGCCCAGCGACTTGTTCGCGTACAGGATCGTGTCAACGACCCGCTCGATGATCTTCGGATTGATGCCCGCCATCGGTTCGTCGAGCAGGATGAGCTTCGGTTCCGGCATCAGCATGGACGCGAACTGGATGAGTTTCTGTTGCCCGCCGGAGAGGTTGCCGGCTGGCTGATGGCGGACATCCCAAAGGCCGGCCATCTTGATGAGCTCGCGCGCTCTTTCGCGCAGGCCGGACACGCGCTGGCGCGACATGCGCCCGAGGCCGAAAGTTGACCAAAGTGACGGGAAGGTAAACATCTGCCCCGCGATGATCAGGTTCTCCTCGATGTCCAGCGACTTGAATACGACCGTCTTTTGAAACGACCGGAGCATCCTGCCTTCGCGGGCAATGCGGTTCAGCGACCAGCCGGTGATATCCTGCCCATCGAGCTTCACCGTTCCGGTGTCCGGTTTCGCCAGCCCGGTGCTGCAGTCGAAGAAGGTCGACTTGCCGGATCCGTTCGGCCCAATCATACCGGCGATCTCGCCGCGATCGATATGGATGCTGACGTCGTTGACCGCCTTCACCGCACCGTAGGACTTGCGCAGGTTCTTGATCTCGAGGATTGGAAGACCGGTCATTTCGCACCTCCGATCGTATCCCACAAGCGGTTGATGAGAGGGGAAAAACCCTTCTTGAACCAGAAAACCATGGCAAGCAGGCACAGACCATAAGCAATCATGCGAAGCTCGGGCGTGATCCGCAGCGCTTCCGTCAGCCCTACGAACAGGAGGCTCCCGAAGACGACGCCGGAGATGGTCCCCGCGCCGCCGCCGAGCACGATGATCAGCATCGTGGTCGAGTAGTACATCTGGAAGGTCAGCGGGCTGACCACCGTCAGATAATGGGCGTAGACGCTGCCCCCGACACCGGCGAAGACGGCGCTGATCATGAAAACGATCAGCTTGTAGCGCCACGTCGGGATCCCGACTGACTCCGCAAGCGTCTCATTCTCGCGGATGGCGATCATGTTGCGGCCGGCCGGAGAACGGACGATCGCCCAGACGGCGAGCGTCGCAAGCACGCCGATCGCCAGCGCCAGATAATAGAAGCCCATGGTTCCGGACACGGTAAAGGACAGCGGCCCAAGCGCAAAATGCGGCTTGGGGATGCTCGACAGGCCCATGTCACCGCGGGTGACCGAGATCCAGTTCTTGGCGATCGCCTGACCGATGATCACGAAGCCCAGCGTGCACATCACGAAGGACGTCGAACGTAGCCGCAGCGCGGGAATGCCAAGCGGCAGCGCGATGGCTCCAGCGACAAGGCCGGCCGCAACAACGTTTACATAGAAGGGCGTACCGTAGGTCACGGCAAGGAGACCTGCCGTGTAGGCGCCGATTCCAAAGAACGCAGCCTGGGCCAGCGAAAGCAGTCCGGTATATCCGACCAGGAGGTTCAGGCCATGGGCGGGAAGCATGAAGATCAGAGCGATGATCAGCGAGTGCGTGACATATCGGCTACCGATAAAGGGCGCGGTAAGCGCGATGACCAGCAGGACGGCACCGAGCGGAATGCGAAGATCGCGTCGGCGGATCTGCTGTGCTGTTTCCGTGAGAGACATGTCGAGTCCTCAAATTCGAGAAAGGTTCGGCGGAACGCGCTCAGAAGCGCGCCTGCGTCGAGAACAGTCCGTGCGGGCGCCACATCAGCATCAGGATGAGCGTGGCAAAGCCGACTGTATCGCGGAACTGAAGGCCGACATATGTGGCGACCAGGCTCTCCGCGATCCCAAGGATCATGGCTGCGAAGAAGGTCCCGCGCACGTTGCCGAGACCGCCCATGATGATGATCGGCAGCGTCTTGAAGGTAATGAGTTCGCCCATCCCGCCATAGACGCTGACGTTTACAGGGGCGGTCAGCACCCCTGACAGAGCGGCCAGCGCGGCACCAAGGATGAACGTGCGCAGCACGACCTGCGGCACGTCTATGCCGACGACTTCGCAGCAATCGACGTTCTGCGACACCGCCCGCATCGACTTGCCCATGCGGCTGTAGGTGACCATCAGTTCGAGACCGACGAAGACCAGCAGGCAGACGACCAGAATGAGGATCCGCTGCTGCGCCAGGCTGAAGCCAAGAATGGAGACAGGCTCGATGTAGCCGCCGGCGAAGAACTTGTAGCCGCCGCCGAAGACGAGGATCACGGTATTTTGCAGGACAAGCGCGATCCCGAGCGTGGCGAGCACCCCGGACTCCGCCGGGGCACCGACCATGCGCTGCATGACAAGCCTGCCGACCACGTAGGCCACGACGATGGTGGACAGCACGCCCACCACGATCGAGGCCTCATAGGACAGGCCGAGATAGTCGATGGAAAACCACGCTCCAAACGTCCCGAGCATGTAGTATTCGCCGTGAGCGAAGTTGATGGCTCGCAGCACGCCGAATATCATGGTCATGCCGACAGCGACGATCGCGTAGACAGAACCCGTCACGATACCGTTGACGATCTGCTCAAGGATGGTTGAGAACATGGTCGTATCCCCCGTGCATTCTTACTGAGCAGGATACTGGATGTCCGCCGTGTAGGCACCCTTGATGCTGGGCTTGCCGTTCTCGATCTGCAGCAGGATCATCGGCAGGCGCGCCTGATTGTGGTCGTCGAAGGTGACATCGCCGACCGGGCTCTTGTACTTGATCTTCGACAGCGCATCCCGAACCTTTTCGCGGTCAGGGCTGCCGGCTTCGTGGATGGCTTTGGCGAGCAGGTTCACCGTGTCCCAGTGGACATAGGCGTGGTTGTTCGGCGCGTCTTGGTACTCGGTCGTGAACTTCTCGACGAATGCCTTGCTTTCCGGTGAATCAAATGCCGGGAGCCAGGCTGCGGCCTCAACAGCACCTTCAAGGGCTGTCGGGGCTGATTTGATGGTCTTCTCCGTGTTGAACTCGCCATTCCCGATGAGCGTCACCTTGCCGGCCAATCCGATCTCGACCATCTGTCGTGCGACGATTGGCGTCGTATCGGCGAGGCCGTACATGATGATGGCCTGAGCACCGGTGTCCCGGATCTTCGCAAGGACGCTGCGGAAGTCGACTTCGCCTTCCTTGTAATAGTCTTCGCTCAGGATCTCGCCCTTGAATTCCGGCAGGTACTTCTTGGTGAACTCGATTGCCGAGCGACCATAGTCGCTGTCGACCGAAAGCACGGCGAACTTGCTGAAACCGCGTTGTTCGGCTGCGTATTTCGCTACAACGAAAGCGCGGTTCTCGTCCGTCGGGTAATTGCGGAAGGTCCATTTGTAGCCGCCGACGCCAGCACCGTAAGTGATCTTCGGGTTGGACGATGCGGCATTGAGGAGGAGAACACCGGCGTCTTCTGCCACGGGCTGCATGGCAAGCGTCACGGAACTGGAGACGTCGCCGATGATATAGTCGACCTCGTCCTCGTCGATCAGGCGGCGTGTGGCCGAGACGCCTTCGACCGGGGTGCCCTGGCTGTCGGCGTTGAACAGCTCGATCTTGCGTCCGTCGATGCCGCCGGCCGCATTGATGTCTTTCACGGCAAGTTCTGCGCCGTGCATGGAGAATGCGCCGTAACGGGCGTTGGGGCCGCTCATCGGCGCGACGATGCCGAGTTTGATGGTATCGTCCGCCGCCTGCGCCAGACCGGACAATGCCGGAACGATCGCGGCAAGCGAAAGGATCGCGGTGGAAATGCAAAATGCTCTGCGGCTTGACGTATGTTTCATGAGTTCCCACTCCGTGTTTTTTGACGCGGTTGCCGGCCCAATGCCGTCGCGTGCCTCCTGCCGCTTTTGCGGTTCTTTCAAGATCAGTCTCCGCTGACCTCGTCACAGTAGGTTCATAAAAGTGCTGCTGGCCAACACAACTCCATTCTGCCGCCATAGCGTTTAATTATGGCGACGCTGACGGATAACCAAAGGTGTGTCGGCAAACTTATGGGGCGCACTCAATCGTGCCGCCAATCGACCGAGGCGCCTCAACCCTCAATCCTCTCCTAGAAATCGGATGAATGCTTGTATATCGGGCCGGTCCAATTTTGTTTTACTGACAAGCGCGCGATACGGATGCCCAAGCCGCACTGAGGTGGACGAAAGCGCAACCAATCTTCCAGCTTCCAGATCTGCAATCGCCATGCTCCGCTGCCCGAGCGCTATTCCAAGACCAAGCCGGGCAGACGTGATCGCAAGACTCGATAATCCCATGCGCCGGCCTTTGGCGGGATCCGGGCGCCGCTCGCTTCCGGTTTTTGAGAACCAGTCGGCCCAGGTCGGATGCGAAGCATAGTTCTCGCCCCAATTCGTGTGAATGAACATGCTGTCCGGAATGGCTGCCAAACCAATCGCGCCTCCGCCATTCTTGTACCAAAACTCGGGGGCGCAAACAGGGAGCACGTCGTCATGGACGAGCGGGACGATGTTGAGGTCCGGGTAATGGTGTTCGCCGTAACTAATTCGGATATCTATGTTGTGTCGTTTTACATCGACGGGATCATCCTCGACCCGGATGTCGAAGGTTGCCTTTGGATAGACAGTTAGCAACTTCGCAAGCCGCGGTGCCAGCCAGAATTCCGCAAGTGAAAATGGCACGCTAACGACGAGCCGCGGCTTCATCTCCCCTTCTGACACGCGAAGAGACATATCGGCAATGTCCGAAAATGCTTTCGAAATCTGCGGGTAGATTGCTTGGCCTGCATCCGTCGCGGTGATCTTGTTGCCGGTCCTTGTAAAGAGCTGTTTGCCGAACCATTGCTCAAGGTTTTTAACCTGCTGGCTGACGGCGGCCGCCGATACGCCCAGCTCCTTTGCCGCCAGGGTGAAGCTCGCGGTTCTGCATGCAACTTCAAAAGCCTTCATGGCATTGAGAGGCGGTAATCTGCTCATTGCGCCCTCCAGCTTAAGATTTTCTATGGCAATCCCAAATATTTCTGCCGTTGTACCGAAGTTTTTTTCCACGGCACGCTGCCCTTCGTCAACAACGTGGAGGACACAATGAATGATTTAATCGATCTCGACCGCTACCCGCTCGACAAGCCGGATAGCGTTCAGTGGCACAATCTCGTCGAGGCCTGCAGGAGAGAGCTCACCTCCAACGGCATGTACAATCTCGAAGGTTTTCTACGCCAGGGAGTGACGGAAAAAGCTGTCTCCGAAATTGCGCCCGTCATGAGCACTCAGTCCTATGCGCACAAACGTGTCCACAACATCTATTTCAAACCTTCTATTCCGGAACTCACGACTGATCATCCCGCGCTTCGCAAGGTCGAAACGGTCAGTCACACGCTCTGCGCAGATCAGATTGCCGATGGTACGGTCTTAAAGATCTACGAATACAAGCCATTGGTCGATTTCATCGCAGCGACGATGGACAAGCCCGCCCTCTATACGATGGAGGACCCATTGGCGCGCGCCAATGTCATGTCGTACCGCGAAGGCGAAGCGCTCAATTGGCATTTCGATCGATCGGAATTCACCACGACGCTGCTCTTGCAGGCGCCCGAACAAGGCGGCGCCTTCGAATATCGGAACAACCTGCGTTCCGACACAGACCCCAATTTTGCCGGCGTAGCCAGGTTGCTTGAAGGGGCTGACCCTGAGGTAAAGTCGCTCTACGTGCAGCCGGGAACCCTGAATGTCTTTCGCGGTAAGAACACCGCCCATCGGGTCACTCCAGTCGCGGGATCACGCGACCGCCTGATAGCGGTGTTCTCCTATTACGAACGGCCGAACGTGATGTTCTCGGCGGAGGAGCGCCTCGGTTTCTACGGCAGAGCAGCCTGAAGGACGTCAGTGTCCAGTCGCTGTCCGCGGCGGCAGACCTTGCCGCCGCGTATCACAAATCAGTTCAATAAAAGGGGATAAACCATGAAATTTCTCTATGCTGTACCAGTACTTGCATCCTTAGCCTTGTTGACTCCCGCTCTAGCAAAGGACTGGAAAAATGTGACGATAACGCTTGAGGGCGCCTATGCCCCCTGGAACCTGACAAACCCGGACGGTTCTCTCGGCGGCTTTGAACCTGCCCTTGCCAAGGTTCTCTGCGAGAGCATGAAGGTTCAGTGTACGCTCGTGGCGTCGCCATGGGATGGGATGATCCCAGCGCTCAACGCAGGCCAATTCGACGTGATCATGGATGCTCTGGCCATCACCGAGGAGCGCAAGCAGACCATTGATTTCTCCATTCCATACGCAGCGAGCCCGGCAGCATTCGCAACGTCGAAAGATGGGCCACTCGCCAACATTGCCGGCACCGGTTCAACAATCATGATGAACGAAGGGCAGAAGGACGTCGCCGAGATCAAACAGTTGCGCGATGTGCTGGCTGGCAAGACGATCGGCATCATGGCGGCCACGGCCTACGCGACCTTCATCTACGACAATTTTGGCGATATCGCCACGATCCGGGAATACAAGAGCGGCCCCGATCGCGATATCGATCTCTCGACGGGCCGCATCGATGTCGGTTTTGACGACGCTGTCTACTTCACCAGCGCATTCGACGCTGCAAAAGGAAGCCTCGTCTTTACCGGCCCTACGATAGCCGGGCCGATTTGGGGAGAGGGCTGGGCGCTTGGTCTGAGAAAATCGGACAGTGATTTGCGCGACATGTTCACCAAGGCGATTCAATCGACGTTGGATGATGGTACGGTCAAAAAGCTGTCACTTGAGTATCTCAAGACAGATGTCACTCCCGCCGCGGTGAATTAGATTTTGGCGAGAAGCAGCTTGCGCCGAGAGCGGAGAGAGGACGGACAGAGGCTTTTCAGGAGGGTCAGAAACCCCGAAAGGCAGAAGGCGGCCCTAGCCGCCTTCAACGCTTTGCATCACGTCCAGGAGTTGCTTGGCCGACCCAAGGCAGAGCGTCCAGCCAAGCGTGCCATGGCCGAGATTGAGGTAGAGACCTTTAAGGCGGTCGGCCCGCACAATGGGACGGGAGGACGGGGTGCAGGGGCGTCCCTCCGTCCATGGTGCAACGTCTCCCGGCTCTCGACTGTTGAACGCGCCACCAAACGCCGATGTGGCGGTATCCCGAAAGGTCTCAAACCGCTCGTTGGAGAAAGTGAAGCGGCGCGCTCCTATGTCGGCCAGCCCGGCAACCCTGATGTCATCGCCCAAACGGGCAAAGACGATCTTGCGCTTCAGATCCGTGACTGACACACGCATGGCAGCAGATGTGGCCTTGGCGGTAAAGGAATAGCCCTGAACCGGCCAAACCGTGCCTGGAACACGATCAGGCAGCAGATTCGTCGCATACCCCGTCGCCAAGACCACACGGTCGCAACGAATGGGTTCACGTATCGCAAATTTCAGGCCGGTCACCTTGTCCCTATGGCTTAGCAATGAGGTCACCGCATCACCAAAGATTGTCTGAAGACCATAGCGTTCCGAGAGACAATCGACCAGACCGGCTGCAAAAAGGTCGGGTCTGCCCGCCGCATCTCCTGGACTGTAGACCACGCGTTCAATGGGATCAGGGTAGAGCGTAAGCGCCGGTTCAATTGCCGAGGCATGGCTGCGGTCTAAGGTCTCCTGCTCGACGCCAAGCGACTGCTTGAGCCGACGGACCTCGGCTCCGGCCGCGAACGACGCGGCCGACGCATAAAGAATCATTTTGCCCGAGACGTCGTAATCGAACGGGATGGCGAATTCCGAAAGCAACTCCGTCAGCAAACTTCGCGTTGCGGCCGCCATTTCCGAGAGGTGCCGGGTGTTGACCGCAAAACGTCCAGGGCTGCAGTTGGCCAGAAAGCGTAAGCCCCAGATCAGGAAATCCGGGTCCGCCTGGAGGCGCAGGCGGTAGGCAGGGTCCCGACCGAGAATGATGCCCGGCATATGGCGCAAGAGCGCAGGTGATGCGAGCGCATCGCAATAGGCGTAGCTCAGTTGCGCGCCATTCAAACGGCTCGTGCCGAGTGCTGGTCCTGCATGGCGATCAACCAGGACCACCTCATGACCCTGACGGCAGAGCAGATAAGCCGATGCCACACCCACGACACCCGCTCCGACCACCGCGATACGTGCCATGTCAGCGCTCCCCATCCACAAGCGCCGAAAGCTCGATCTCCACCGGGACACCGCGCGGCAACGAAGCGACACCAAGCGCAACGCGAGCATGGGGCCATTGCTGGGGGAAAAGAGCCTTGAGCAACTCGGATGCCCCGTCGACGACCAGCCCGTGCTGGGTGAACGTCGGTGTGGCGGCAACATAGCCAGCGAGGCGCACAAAGCCGCGAACCCGATGGAAGCCACCGGCCACCTGCTCCAAATGGGCCAGAGCATTCATCAACGCCCAGCGGGCGCAGTCCCTTCCCTCTTCGATTGTCACATCTATTCCGAGATGGCCGGTCCGCAGGACCTTTCCATCCTTCAGCGGGACCTGACCAGACACCGTTACCATATCTCCGGTCCGGATCCCGCCGACAAATGAACCAGGCGGTGCCGAAACCTGCGGCAGCTTTAGGCCGAGTTCCTCCAGTTTCTCTGCAACAGAGGGACCGGAACGTGGCGTGCTGGTCGCACGGGATCTCCTGAACTCGGCGCATCTGGCGACGAACTCGTTGAGTATCCTGCAGTCAAGCGATGTCAGCCGATATTCCGGGTGCCACTGCACGCCCAGGCAAAAACCATCCGTCAGACCCTCAAACGCTTCGATCACCCCATCGGGCGCACGGGCAGCAACGCGATATCGGCCATGCCCGATGAGTGCATGGCGATGCAGGCTGTTGACAGTCGCGATTGACGCACCATGCCATTCTGCGAGAACACTTCCCGTTTCCAATGTGATGTCATGAGCGAGTCGATCCGCTATCGCGTCCGGAATATGGACGCCTGCCTCGCCTTTCAAGCCAGGCAGGTCCTTGGCGAGTTGCCCTCCAAGGTGTTCCCCGATCAACTGCATGCCATGGCAAATGCCCATCAGCGGAACCTTGGCCGCGATAGCCTTTTCGACCAACCGTCTTTCGAATTCAACACGTTGAGACGATACCTCCGCCCCAGGGGCAGATCCGGTGATCAGCAGACCATCCGCGAGAGCCACGACGTCGTCGATGAGCTCGGTTTCCAGCGACGGCAAAAGCGGCACACCTCCAGCCTCGCTTACGGCTTCGGCATAATTGGTTCGCACCACATATTCCCGCTCAAGTGTCCTCCCATCCCGTTCTCGAAGATCAGGAGTCATGAGGATGACGGGTCGGCGCAAAGCACGGTCATGGGGAGTGTCTGCGGACGAGCGACCGCCGCGTTCCGTCGATAGTTTCGACATGAGTTGGTCTTTCTGATTTTTGGAGATGGTTACCGAGCAAGGCGACGCGACAAGAGCGAAAAAGGCCAGGCGATAACGAAGTAGCAGAGCCCAACAACGATATAGATCTGCAGCGGTAGGAAGTACTCGGTCGCCATCGCCCGCCCGGTCAGCACCAGTTCATCGACGGTGATCAGAGACGCCAGGGACGAGTCCTTGAGCAGCGAGACGAATGTTACGAGCATCGGGGACAGCACGATCCGAAGGACCTGCGGCAAAACGATGTATGCGAAGCTCTGGGATGGTGTAAATCCGACGGACAATGCCGCCTCGCGCTGGCCATTTGGCACGGCTTTCAGACCTGCGCGAAGCACTTCGCTGACCTGCGCAGCAAAGCACAGGGACAAACCAAGCACAGCTGCAGGAAAGGCATCGAAGGTGATGCCGATACCCGGCAGCCCGAAATAGATGAGGAACAGAACCGCCAGCAGCGGCACACCGCGGACGACTGTGATGTAGAGCTTGGCAAACTTGGAGATCAAGGCATAGTTCGAACCCTGCGCGAGCAGCAGAAGCAAACCGAACACGAGGGAGAGGGCGAAGCCCGAGACGGAGAGCAAAGCGGTATTGACCATAGCCTCGCCCAGTTGCGGCGCCCATTCATTGGCATATTCAAAGAACGGTTGGAAAAAGCTGTTCATCCCTTGGTTCTCCCGTAATGCCGCTCCAGGAGCCTCACACCCTGCATGAGCGGCAGGCTGAGTAACAGGTAGAGCACGGCGGCAGTTGTGTAGATGAGGGTTGTCTGGAACGACGACGTTACCATCGAGCGTGCGTAGAACATGATTTCGGGTGCGGCGATCGCCGAAACGACCGAGGTATCCTTCACCAGTTGGACGGCGAAATTTCCAAAACCCGGCAGCGCGACGCGCATCGCCTGTGGCGTCAGGATGAACTGAATTGTCTGCCAAGGTGTGAAACCCGCCGCCAGAGCTGCTTCTGTCTGGCCCTTGGGCAAAGCCCTGAACCCGGCCCGGAAGATGTCGCAGGTACTCGCCGCACCAATAAGGCCCAGTCCCAGCACCGCAGCGGTCAACGCCGAAAGGCGCAAGCCCATGCTCGCCAGTCCGAAGTAAAGGATGAACAGGTGGGTGAGCGCCGGAATGTTGCGGAAGAACTCCAGATAAGCGTCAACCGAAAAGTGAATGAGGCGCGAGCGCGTGAACTCGCGAAGCAGGGCAAAGGCAAAGCCAAAGGCTGTGCCAATGAGCAGGGCGTACACAGTGACCAACATCGTCACACCGAGGCCCGCGAGAAGGCCTTCGAGGACGAAGCGCAAGGTTTCGATACCGGGCATCGGCTGTTCCTCAATGCCGGATTTGCTTGAGGAAGCTCTGCGTCCTCGGCTCACGCGGATGATTAATGACGTCCCGCGCAGGGCCTTCTTCCACGATCACACCGCCATCGAGGAAAAGGACACGGTCCGCCACGTCACGGGCAAAGGCAATCTCATGGGTCACGATCAGCATGGTCCGGCCTTCAGCCGCGAGCTCCTCGATGACCTTGAGAACCTCATGGACCAGTTCCGGATCGAGCGCCGATGTCGGTTCATCGAACAGCATCAACTTTGGCTTTTGCGAAAGCGCACGGGCGATCGCGACACGCTGTTGCTGTCCACCGGAGAGCTCGGCAGGCGATGCATCGGCGCGATGGGTCATGTGAACCTTGGCGAGCATTTCCAGTGCCAGATCACGGGCTTCCTTGGCGGGAAGGCCGCGCACCTTCCGGGCGGCAATCGCCACATTCTCGGTAACGGTCAGGTGCGGCCACAGATTGAAGAGCTGAAACACCATGCCCATCTCCGAGCGCTGTGGCGCGAGCTCGCGGTCGCTCATAGGACGACCGTTGCGGACACCGATTTCCTCTTCATCGAGGAAGATCTGGCCAGCGCTCGGCTTTTCAAGAAAATTCAGACAACGAAGACAGGTCGATTTGCCAGAACCCGAAGGCCCTATGAGCGCGATTTTCTCTCCCGGTCGAACTGAAAGATCGATGCCTTTGAGGACCTCCACCGGCCCATAGGCTTTGCGCAAGCCTGTCACACGGAGCAGCGCATCCATGATGTTTCCCCTCTTGAGTTTGCCTTTTCGGAAAAGGGGAAAGCCGCCCTTTTTAGCGGCCTTCCGGAGTTGGGCGGATCAGCCGCCGGTCGCGCAGGAGGGGAGCTTGTAGTCCGCGGGACGATCGACGCCGGCGCGAAAATTCTCGCCTGCAGGCACATACCAAACATCGGCGGAAAGGCCGTAGCGCTCACCGATCGCCTTCATTTCACAGGTCGTCCACATCTCGGCAATAATGGCGTCCATTTTCTGGCGCAGATCGTCGTTCTTCTTGTTGAGTCCGTAGACGACCTGGCCGAGACCCGTCAGCAACGGAAAATCCGGATTGCTGTCGGTGAAGGCGAGGAAATGCATGTTCCAGTCGAGATTCTGTTTGATGGCATAGGAAACGACCGGTGGATCCCCGATCACTGCGTCGATACGGCCGGCAAGCAGGTCGCGCACGGCGGCGTCTGATGTATCGTAGAGCGACAGTTCCAGGCCCTTGATCGTCTTGAGCTCGGGCACGAAGGAAAAGCCCGTGATGGTCCCGACTTTCTTGCCCTCAAGATCCGAGAGCTTGTCCCAGTTCGTCTTGGTCGACTGCATGATGCCGTTCTTGAAGTAGTGGACCGGCTCCGACAGGCTCATGATCTTCGTGCGCTTCTCCGTCCAGCCCATGGTGCCGAGCATGACGTCGACGCGACCAGCCTCGACCGAGGCGATCGTGCCAGACCACTCCATCAGCGCCGGCTGGATCTTGAGGCCCAGCTTGTCGGCAATCCGCTGCATGATCTCGCCGTCATACCCGATCATTTTTCCGTCCTGCCAGCCGGAGCCGGGCATGTCGCCGGTAAAGGCAACCGTAAGCTTGCCATCCTCTGCCAGTTCGAAGGCGGCGGCGGGAGAAAGAACGGCCACTGATGCCGTGGCTGAAAGGAAGGCGTGCAGAACCAGCCTTCTCGAGAGAGAAAGTTTCATCTTTGATATCCCTGTTTTGGTTCCCCTATCCGGCGCTTCGCGATCCGGATTGTCTCATTGACGAGAACGATACTGTCACCAACAGGGCTGGCGGTATTTCAAAAATCAGACATATTCTTTGAAAATTCGACAGACGAGAAACCTGATTCAACGGAGGACCGTGAACGTGGAGACAGATCACGTGGAAGGCCAGACGGGCGACGACTATGTCCGTTGGCTGGATGGGCTGTGGCAGGAACGTCTGCTGGCCGCGCGCGATCGGAAACCCGATCTGTCTGTCGGCATTTTGTTGTGGCCGACATTCCCGATGATGTCACTCGCGGGCATTGTCGAGCCGCTACGCCACGCCGCCGACTTCGCCGACAACTCCCGCCCGCTTTATTGTCGTTGGTCGATCATGGGCGATCCCAGCCGGGCAGCCGTGGCGAGTTGCGGCATCCGCGTCCAGCCAGACGCGCCCTACATCAATCCGACGGACTTTGACTACATCGCTGTGATCGGCGGCCTGCTTCCTCATCTGCGTGCCGCACCGAGCAAGCATCGTGACTATCTGAGGGTCGCCGCCTCAGCCGGTGTCCCGGTGATTGGCGTGTGCACAGGCGCCTTCGTGATGGCCCAGGAGGGTCTGTTATCCGACCACCGGGCGTCTCTCCATCCATTCCATGCGGAAGATTTCCGGATGGCCTTTCCGCGCATTCCCTTCTCGATGAAAAGCGACTTCCTGGTCGATAAGGGACGCCTGACCGTCCCAGGCGGGATCTCCATCCTATCCTTGATGACAGAGCTTATTCGCAATCACTGCGGTCCTGATCGGGCAGCGAAGGTCGTCCACCAGCTTTCGCTGACAGATCCGATGGGAATGAGTGCCTTTGATCAGGAGAGGGCAACGACCTTTCGCGACATTGGGGACTCCAGGATCCAGAAGGCCGTGGTGCTCATCGAAAGCCGCAAGGGACGGATGGTGACACCTGAAGAGGTCGCCAAAACTGTCGGGCTCTCCCCCCGCCAGTTCGGGCGGCTATTCCTGCAACACACGGCCATGACACCGAAACGGTTCATTCTTGAAACGAGGCTGCGTTACGCACGCTTCCTAGTCGAGAACAGTGGGTTGGCCATGACCCAAATCGCTTTCGAAACCGGATTTGCCGACTCCGCCCATTTGGCTACGGCATTTCGGGCGCGATATGGGCTCGCACCAAGCAAGCTGAGGTGAAGGAGTTCCTGCATGATAGCGCAATCGCGAAAGACTCCCTCTAATTCCCTTGTGAGGCGTGATCATGCGAACGATGGGCATCGACAACGCCACCGATCAGATTTTCGCTCATCAATCTTTGCTCCAGCGTGCCACGCGGCTTGGCGATCGCCTCCAGGTAACGCACAGCGGTTGCTGCCCGCATCCTGGTCAGGGCAAGGGCCTGCGCCGGCGTGACCTGTCGGAAGGCGACGAGATCACGGGGCCGCAACTGGGCGAAGGCATCAAGGTCGACATCCAGGACCGTCGCGATCTTCGGATAGCCGCCCGTGGTCTGGTGATCTGCGAGCAGCACCGTGGCAACGCCGTCACCGGCTACCTGCACCGAGCCCCTGACGATCGCTTCGGACGGCATGTTGAGCAGCCCGTCCGGCTTCAGGGCCGCCCCCTGCAGGCGCACACCCATGCGGTCATAGGCGTCCGTCAGGCGGTAAGGTGACGCCAGAAACGTCTCGATCGTCTTTCGCGAGAAGAAGCGGTCCTGCGGTCCGAGAACGACATGCAGCTCCGATTTTGGACGTGCAGTAACCGGGCACGGTATGGATCCCTCGCGTTCCGGTCGCACCGCGGCCTCCATGACGCTCAGTTGAGTTCCTGCGGTCAGTCGCCCGCCTCCGAGCCCGGACATCGCATGGGTGGACGAACTGCCAAGCCACTTTTCGGCCGTCAGTTCACCGGCAAAAGCCAGATAGGTCCAACTGCCCCAATGTCCCGGACGGATGGCCAGACGCTGACCTTCGGTCAAAGTCGCAATCGTCCAGGAGCCCATTTTACGCCCCGCAAGATCAAGCATGAAGCCGCCACCGGCCACGGCGAAGGTGACGGAGCCGGTAAGGCAATCCAACACCAGCCCACCCATGGAAATCTCGACAGCGGGCTGGTTGACCTGATTGCCAAGCGCGATATTGGCAGCGGCGAACGAGGCGCGGTCCATCGGGCCCGACGCGGGAACGCCATAGCGCAGGAAACCAAACCGCCCTGCATCCTGGATGGAAACGTGCGGACCTGCAGAATGGACGGACAGAACAGCCTCGCTCATGCGCCGACGCCCGCATCGAATTGCGCCCGCGAAATGCGCTGGAATTTCACCCGATCGCCGACATCGAAGAGGAAGGGTCGCTCATCGGACGACGCATCGAGGATCTTGGTGGGAGACCGCCCGATAATCCACCAGCCGGTCGGCATGGTGAGCGTCGTGACGAGACATTGCGGCCCGGCGATGATGATGCTGCCGGCCGGAATTCCACGGACGGCGGCGTCCTTGCGCGGCATCTGAATTTGTCCCAGAACGCCAGCGAGATAGGCATAGCCCGGCGCGAACCCATACATGAAAACGCTGTAGTCACCGCTCAGATGGGCCTGAATGACGTCCTCGGGTGCCAGACCGGTCGCCTCGGCGATAGGGGCGAGATCTGGAGCGAACTCGGGATCGTAGCAGACGGCGACCTCGCGCAGGGAACCCGCCCCAACATGGTCGGAGCATGAGGCGATCAATGCGGCGACCTTCGTCTGGACCGTCCGATGATCCGTCACAAGCGGATCGAAGCGGAGGAGGACGCTCGCATAGGCCGGCACAGCCTCCACGAACCCCTCGAAAGGCCGGCTTATTAGCGCCATGTCGAGCCGCAGCACCCTGTCGTGGATGTGATTGTCAATGACGTCGCCAAACTCCACCAACAGAGCATGGTCTGCCACCGGACGATAGAGAGGATAATCATGGTCTGGTGGTATCAGCACGGTACACACGTCGCTCGTTAAGTTAAATCGGTCAGAACGCTCGCCGCCCTGTCCATCGGGAGGCAAAGCCGGTTACTTACGCCGGCGTTTTCCTGGGCGGCGGGACCGGGCGCGTGTGCGCTCTTTCAGTTCTGCAAAAATGGACGCACAGCCGTTCCAGCAGCCTGCAGTTTGCTGCGGATATGGCGGGCCATGGCCATTGCGCCATCGCTATCGCCATGCACGCAGATGGAATGCGCTTCCAGCGGGATCGGATCGCCGTCGACGGTCGGCATCAGCCCGGTCGACAGAAACTCGATGAGCCGGGATGCGGCGGCCTCGGGATCGTGGATCATGGCCTCCTCATGACTGCGCGGCACGAGCCGGCCGGTCGACAGATAGCCGCGATCGGCAAATATTTCGCTGAACACGGTGAGGTCAGCCTCCCGAGCCGCATGTTCCAGCTCGGTTCCTGAAATCGCCAGGATCGCGAGATCCCGTGATAGCGCCTTGGTTGCCCTCACGACCGCCTCGGCGGCCGGACCGTTATCGGCCGCCCAGTTACCAAGCGCGCCATGTGGCTTCACATAGCGGATCGTCGCGCCGGCCAGCGCCGCCGCTCCCATCAGCGCACCTATCTGGGTTGCCACGAGCTGCTCGACCTCCGTCACCGTCAGCGGAATGAGGCGCCGGCCGAACCCCTCCCGGTCGGCAAAGCCCGGATGAGCTCCGACGACAACGCCTTTCAGGCGCGCCATGGCCAAGGTCTCGACCATGGTCGCCGGATCGCCGGCATGCCCTCCGCAGGCAATGTTGGCACTGGTGACAACATTGAGGATCGCCTCGTCGTCGCCCATGCGCCAGGGGCCAAACCCTTCGCCCAGATCGGAATTGAGATCAATCGCCGCCTTCATGGACCTATCCTGCAGCCTTCGGCGTTGCCCGTGTCAGCAGCACGACACCGCCGCCCTCTGCCGTGTCGTAGTAATTGAAACCCGTTCCGGTATCGCGCCGGCCACGCATCAGAACAGAAAGGCCCGCCGCCCTGGCGCTGGCCTCTGCCTCATTGGCGTCAGGAACCTCGAAGCCGATATGGAAGACACCATCACCCTTGGTATCCAGGAAGTGGCGCTGCGGGCTCGGCTGGTCGTCCGGTTGGCAGAGTTGAAGCTGGATATTTGGCAGATTGCAGAAACGGTATTTGAGGTTGAAGAAACCTTCCCGGCTGGGAACGTCCAGTTCGGTGTATTCCTTGAGGGGCGGATATTCCTGCCACGGACCGATACCGATCGATTCATACCATCCTTGAGTCTTGTCGACATCGGCGACGACGATGCAGATGTGATGCAGCTTGTCGAAATTCGCCATCGGATTACTCCTTCACCGGAACGATGTAGTTGAGAACACGGCGTCCGCCGTCGGGGTAGATCGTCTCGCCGGTGATGTAGGAAGCGTCATCGCTGGCCAGGAAGGCCGTGACGGCGGCGATTTCCTCGACAGTGCCGCAGCGGCCCATCGGAGTACGGGAGAGAACTGCCCGCCGCGTTGCTTCCGAATCGATAAAGGAACCATCCACCATTTCGGTCATGATTGTGCCAGGCCCGACGCCGACCACGCGGATCCCGTAGGGCGCAAAGGCAACCGCGGCAGTGCCGGTGACCTGGTTCATGCCACCCTTGGAGATGGCGTAGGTCGAAACACGCGGATTGGCGAGGCCGGAATTGATGGAGGACATGTTGATGATGACGCCGCCCTCGCCCTGCGCAATCATCTGACGGGCAGCCGCCTGAACGCCAAGGAAGGCACCCTTCAGATTGACGCCCAGAACCTTGTCGTAGTCCTCTTCCGTTACATCGAGGAAGTCCTGCATCATCGCGATGCCCGCGTTGTTGACCATGATATCGACACGGCCGAACTTCTGCACGGCAGCGACGATCAGCGCATCCACCTGATCCTTCTTGCTGACGTCGGTGACGACGGCGAGGACCTTGTCGGGCGTGCCGATCGCGGACGCCGTTTCGTGTAAACGGGTGGCGTCGACATCTGCGATAACCACTTTCGCGCCTTCTGCCAGAAAACGCTCGGCACAGGCGCGCCCGATTCCTCGTGCTCCGCCGGTGATAACTGCTACCCTGTTGGCGAGTTTCATGGTGCCACTCCTTCTGACTTCCTGCGTTAATAGACTACCGTCTCGTGCAGCGGCGTGCCCGAGCGGACGCGCCCGAAACCGAGAGGCGACAAATCGATCGTTCGGTATTGGCCATGGGTGATGAACTCGGCAACCCCGCGCCCGGTCGCTGGCGCGTGCATCACGCCGTGCCCGGAAAAACCGGTCGCGAAGACCAGATTGCCGATCTTATCATGCGGCCCGATGATGCCGTTGTGATCCAGCATATTGACCTCATAGTGACCCGCCCAGGCGCGCTCCACGCGCAACTGTTCGAGAACCGGAATTCTATGCGCCAGCGCTGGCCAGAGGAACTCCTCCAGAAGTTCATGCGCCGGCTCGAAATCGCCATCAGCATCCGGGTCATTGTCTTCGCCAGGTGCAATACCGCAGATGAAACCCTCGCCCTCGGGCCGGATCCAGGCGCCGGAGGTGTCAAAGAGCATAGGAACGTTCGATCTTTCAAGCGGCGCCTTGATGCTGAAGACGGTGCGCTTGCGGGCGCAGACCGGAAGCTCGATTCCGAGTTTGCGCACGACGGCGGCTGAAGCGGCACCGGCTGCATTGACGCACCAATCAGCCGCGATCACGGTTCCATCCGAAAGCCTGACCCCGGTGACACGGTCGCCGTCAAGTTCGATCCCTTCGGCGTGGCCTTCGACATAGGTCACGTCCCGCGCGCGGGCCGCACGTCGCAGCAGAGAAAGAAGCGACCAGGCATCGAACCATCCCTCGTTACGCCAGGCGGTGGTGGCGACGCCGATGTCCTCGACATTCAGCCACGGATAAAGTTTTCGTGCCTCATCCGGGGAAAGTGCCGCCACATCCGCGCCTTCGAGGCGCTGCATCTCCACGCCGGCGCGACGAACCTCGACCGTCTCCGGCCCACCCAGGATGAGATAGCCGCGCTCGACAAAACCGATATCCGCACCAGCGCCGAAGCGGTCCTTGATGGTGCGAATGAATTCGGCCCCGAACAGGCTCATATGGATATTAACCGGTGTTCCGAACTGCGTCCGGATCGACGCCGCCGAGAGCGCCGTCGAGGAGAACTGGTAGCTCGGATCGCGTTCGACAACAGTCACGGAGCCCGCAAAGCCCTGCTCCCGAAGAAAGTAGGCGATCGAACTGCCGACGATCGCTCCACCGATGATAACCACGGATTCGGACGACTGCGCCATGTCCCCTACCGTATCACGAAAGGATTAGCCGTCGCGCCGAGCGTATCGATCCAGACCGTCTTCGTCTGGAGATAGGCTTCAATCGCTTCCTGGCCGCTCTCGCGCCCGATGCCGCTCTTCTTGTACCCGCCGAACGGGGCCATGTAACTGATGGCCCGGTAGGTGTTGATCCAGACCGTGCCGACTTCCATTGCCGCCGCGCCGCGCAGTGCCCTCCCCATATCTGCGGTCCACAAGCCCGCCGCGAGCCCGTAGGGACTGTCATTGGCGATCGCGAAAGCCTCTTCGTCATCATCAAAGGGGATGACGCTCAGGATCGGCCCGAAGACCTCCTCGCGGGCAATCCGCATGGAATTGTCCACGCCGGTGAAGATGCTGGGTTCGACGAACCAGCCACTGGCCAGGTCTTGTGCCGCAGGCTTCCCGCCTCCCAGCACGCACGTGGCGCCCTCGCCTCTTGCAATATCGAGATAGCCCAACACCTTTTCGCGCTGGGCCTGCGTGGTGATCGGCCCCACCTGGGTATCGGCAAGAGCCGGATTGCCGATCCGGGCCGTCGCCGCCAGGTTCACGACCCGCTCCACCACCTGGTCGTGCACCTTCCGATGCACCAGAAGCCGGGAGCCGGCAATGCAGGTTTGGCCGCTGGCGGCAAAAATGCCGGAAATCGCGCCGTTGACCGCGCTCTCTATATTGGCGTCGTTGAAGACAATGTTCGCAGACTTGCCGCCCAGTTCCAGGGTGACGGTCTTCAGCTGTTCGGCAGCGGCGCGATAGACGGCTATCCCGCCCGGTTCGCCACCGGTAAATGCAATCTTCGCGACGTCGGGGTGGGAGACCAGCGGCACTCCGACATCTTGCGGCATCCCGGTCACAGTGTTCACAACACCCGCGGGGAAGCCCGCCTCAGCAAAGAGCTTCACGAATTCCAAAGTCGATGCGGAAGTGTGCTCCGACGGCTTGATGACGGCCGTATTGCCGGCGGCAAGCAATGGCGCAAGCTTCCAGGTCAGAAGCATCAGCGGTGAATTCCAAGGCACGATCGCCGCAATCACGCCGATCGGCTCATGCCGGGTGAAGGCAAACATGCCGGGCTTGTCGATCGGCAGAACCGAGCCTTCGATCTTGTCGGCCAAGCCGCCGAAATAGCGGAACCACTCGGGGATGTAGCGCAACTGCGCCGTCATCTCGGTGATCAGCTTGCCATTGTCGCGGGTTTCAATGGCTGCAAGGCGTTCCGCGTTGGCGGAGATCAGCTCGGCAAGACGCACGAGGAGTTTTCCGCGCGCTGTCGGGTTCAATCCACCCCATTCGTTGGACCGGAAGGCCGCCTTCGCGGCCGCCACGGCGGCATCCACCTCCGCTGCGCTGTTCCGGGGAATGAGTGCCCAAGGCTTGCCCGTGTATGGATCGTAGGATTCGAATGTCGCGGACGAAGAACGGCTCTGGCCCGCGACCGTATTCAGAAACTCGACAAGCGCCGCGCTCATCTCAGCAGGTTCCCAAGCCGAGATGTCCGCGGAAGCGGTTCTTGATATACACGGCATCACGCGGCGGTAGGGAACGCGGCAGGTTTTCAGCGGCGATCTTCAGCACGAAGAGCCGCGGGCCGTCGGCAGGCTCGCGCAACCGCCGCGTCAGCGCATCGACCTCTTCGAGCGTGCGCAATTCCGCCGTTTCCGAAAAGCTGCAGGCGGCTGCCACCTTGTCGAAAGCGATGCCTCGGCCGGTATGGCTCGACTGCATTCCCGTCTCGCCAAAATGCTGGTTGTCCAGCACGATGACATCAAGGTTCTTCGGCTTGGCAACCGAGATCGTCGCGAGCGCTCCAAAGGCCATCAACTGCTCGCCGTCGCCGGTAATCACCATGACCCGCTTTTCAGGCTGCGCCTGCGCAACACCGAGAGCAACCAGGGCAGCACCGCCCATGGCGCCCCAGAGATAATAATTATCGTCGCGGTCTCCGGCTGCATGCACATCGTAGCTCGGAGAGCCGAGACCGGTTATGACCAGAGCGTCATCGCGCGCATCGAGAAGCTTCTTCACCGCATCGCGGCGATCCATTGTCGGAAGTGTCATCTGGCTCACCATTTCTTCTTGCCCAGGAGGCGCTGGCCAATCAGAACCGCAATCTGCTGGTCCGCGTCGTAGGCCATTGTTGCTGCTTGGGAGACGACCTCGACTAGATCCTCACCGGTCTCTGCCCGCAGCACCGTCACGCCGATCGCTTCAAGAGCTGCTTGGGTGGCCTGCCCCATTGGCACCTGCCAGGGATTGAATTCAGCCCACTCGCCGCGCATCGTCACGAGCATCAGAAGTGGAAAGCGTGCCTGTACCGGCAGGGAGAGCATGTTGATGCAATTCCCGACACCAGAGGACTGCATCAGGATGACGCTGCGCTTACCGCCAAGCCATGTCCCGGCGGCAATAGCGACACCCTCTTCTTCCGTCGTCAGTACGTTGGCAACAACGTCTTGATCTTCATTGAAGAGGCGGATCAGTGTGGAGTGGCCAGCATCAGGAACGTAAGACATGTGGTTGACGCCAGCGGACTTTAGCGTCTCGTAGAGCTCAACTGGCCATTCCGTCGCCAAATCTCTGCCCGTTCTGCCTTGTTGTGCTGAAATGACTGCAGCGGCACCCAAGCTCGCCTCCCGTGTTGTTTCTTCGTATTCTTTCTATGCCCTATTCGAATTGTTTCTACATCGACCCTTTTTTTCGATCAGATATAACGATATTGTATATCAATGGAGATCTCCCAGCTTCGAACGCTCATCCACGTCGCCGAACTCGGCAGCCTGTCCAAGGCTTCCGACAGGCTGCATATCGCCCAGCCCGCTCTGAGCCGACAGATACGCCTGCTGGAAGAGGAGCTTGGCACGCGCCTGTTCGACCGGCATGGGCGGGGCATGGTCGTGACAGAACAGGGCCGGGATGTCTTGCTTCACGCACTGAGAGTGATGAGCGAGCTCGAGGAGATCCGCGCGGTCGTGCTCGACGAGGGCGCACCACTGCGCGGCCATGTCTCGATCGGCATGCCGCCGACCGCTTCAGATATCCTGTCGGAGCCGCTCGTTTCCGCTTTTCGCGAAGCGCACCCGGAAGCCACGCTGCGCATCGTCAGCGCCTATTCCGGCTATCTTCTCGACTGGCTGCATCGCGGCGAGATCGATGCGGCAATTCTCTATGATCCGAAATCGGCACGGGCTTTGCGCACGCAGCCCCTGCTGGAAGAGACGCTGTTTTTGATCGGACCGCCGGATTCCGGCCTCGACCAGGACACACCGGTCGAGTTTTCGGCCTTGGCCGATTATCGACTGCTGATACCGAGTATCGGCCATGGCTTGCGCTCCATCCTCGAAAAACATGCCCAGGAGGTGAACATCGCACTCGACGTGAAGGTCGAGGCCGACAGCTATTCGACGCTGAAGTCCCTCGTGAGCAAGGGGCACGGCGTCACGGTCCTGCCGCTCGCCCCAATTCACGAGGACCTGACAGAAGGAAGACTGTGTGCGGCCCCCATTGTGAACCCCGTGCCCATGCGGCGATTGATCATGTCCTATCCGACAGATCGGCCCGTACCGCGCCTCGCCCGGTTTGCCGGCCAGGTCATCGCAACCAGTGTGGCAACGCTCGTGCAACAAGGGATTTGGTCGGGCCGGCTCCCGGAGACGGCATTGGCATCGCCCTAGCCCTCCCGCGCAGATGCGCATAGCCGCAGTTCGGTTTCACCGGGTCTGATGTTCCGTTCTGGATGCGCCGAGATATCCGCACAGACGATATCGGGCATCGGCTGGAGTCAGCACGCGACGAGATTCGGTCCGCTTCACCAGGATGATTGACGTGGACCTGCTGGCCGGTTGGAATACCTGTCCATACCCAGAATGCGCACGAAATCCGACATCATATATAATTCTGGCATAGCTGATCTCACCACTCTGTCGTTGTGCTCAGGCCCCAGTGGGCATTAGCAAGAGAGCTCTTGCACGAGGAGCCAGAAAAGCCATGAGCCACGCTGTCGACGACTATTCGGACATTCGCGAAGCCGTCGAAAAGCTCTGCCGACGTTTCCCCGGAGAATACTGGCGCGCGCTTGATAGGGAGATGGCATATCCCCAGGCCTTCGTCGACGCCTTGACGGAAGCCGGCTGGCTTTCGATCCTGATCCCCGAAGAGTTCGGCGGAGCGGGATTGCCGCTTTCGGCTGCGGCTGCGGTTCTGGAGGAGATCCAGCGCGCCGGCTGCAATGGCGGTGCGTGCCATGCCCAGATGTACACCATGGGAACGCTTCTGCGGCACGGCTCCCAGACGCAGAAGGAAAAGTATCTGCCTGCGATCGCCGCCGGCGAGCTGCGGCTACAGGCCTTCGGCGTCACCGAGCCAACGAGCGGCACCGACACTGGCGCGCTGAAGACCACCGCGCGGCTGGACGGAGACCACTATGTGGTCCGCGGCCAGAAGATCTGGACGAGCAGGGCGGAGCATTCCGACCTGATGCTGCTGCTTGCCCGGACGACTGCGCTTACCGAAGGCATGAAGAAGACCGATGGCCTCTCGGTGCTTTTGGTCGACATGCGCGAAGCCAAGGGCAGCGGCCTAACCATCCGCCCCATCCGAACGATGATGAACCACGCGACGACCGAGGTTTTCTTCGACGATCTTCACGTGCCGGCCGATCATCTGATCGGTGAGGAAGGCAAGGGTTTCCGCTATATCCTGTCGGGCATGAATGCCGAGCGCATCCTGATTGCAGCCGAATGCATCGGCGACGCCAAATGGTTCATCGAGAAGGCCTCCAACTACGCGAAAGATCGCAGCGTCTTCGGCCGCCCGATCGGACAGAACCAGGGCATCCAGTTCCCGATCGCCAAGGCCTATGCCAATATGCGCGCGGCAGAGCTCATGGTGCGCGAGGCGCTGAGCCTGTACGAGGCGGGCAAGAATCCAGGCGCCGAGGCCAACATGGCCAAGATGCTGGCCGCCGATGCCTCGAACGAGGCCGCCAATGCCTGCATCCAGACGCATGGGGGCTTCGGCTTCGCGGAGGAATACGATGTGGAGCGCAAGTTCCGCGAGACGCGCCTTTACCAGGTCGCACCCATTTCGACCAATCTGATCCTGTCCTACATCGCCGAACATGTGCTCGGCATGCCGCGTTCCTACTAGGAGTAAGCCTCTTGAACGTCCTCATCGTCTATGCCCACCCGGAACCGAAATCCTTCAACGGCGCAATGAAAGATGTCGCCATTGAAACGCTGACGGCGGCAGGCCACGGGGTGGTCGTCAGCGATCTCTACGCGATGGGCTTCAATCCTGTCGCAGGGCGTGACGACATGACAAGCGAACTGACGGATTCGGAGTTTTTCAGCCTGCCGAAGGAACAGACGGCGGCCTATGATGCCGGTACCCTGGCAAGCGACATCACCGCCGAAATGGAAAAGCTCAAGCGCGCGGATCTGGTGATCTTCCAGTTCCCCGTCTGGTGGTTCGGTATGCCGGCTGTCCTCAAGGGCTGGGCCGACCGCGTGTTTGCCCGTGGCTTCGCTTACATGCCCGGCCGCAAGTATGATACCGGCATGTTCAAGGGCAAGCTTGCCATGGTCGCCGCAACGACGGGAACATCGGCAGACACCTACGCGCCCGATGGCATCGACGGCGATATCCTGACCGTGCTCTGGCCGATCCACAATGGCCTCTGCCGCTACAGCGGCTTCGACGTCCTGCCCCCCTTCGTGGCCTACATGCCCGGTCGTGTCGGCGAAGACGGCCGCAAGGCCTATCTCGAGGCCTACCGGAAGCGTCTTGGCGAGCTCGAGACGACCCCGCCCCTGTTCTTCCACCCGAAGGACGACTACGGCCCGAACGAGCGCCTGAAGCCCGGCGTTCTGGCCCGCTCCGGAGTGCAGCGCAATGTCTAGCGCCGCCAGGCCTCTGGAAGGCCTGTTCGTCGTCTCCATCGAACAGGCAGTTGCCGCACCGCTCTGCACGGTGCGCCTTGCCGATGCCGGCGCCCGTGTCGTCAAGATCGAGCGGCCTGAAGGCGAGACGGCACGTCATTACGATTCCACTGTCGAGGGGATGTCGGCATATTTCGTCTGGCTCAACCGCGGCAAGGAAAGCGCCGCGCTCGATCTGAAATCGGAGGCCGATCTTTCCCTTTTCCACCGCATGGTGGCGAAGGCCGACGTGCTGGTGCAGAATCTTGCCCCAGGCGCGATCGATCGCCTGGGGTTGTCGACAGACGTCATTGCCGCGCGCTTTCCGCGCCTGCTCGCCGTCAACATCGTGGGCTACGGGCAAGACACGGCCTACGCCCACATGCGCGCCTACGACATGCTCGTCCAGGCGGAAAGCGGCCTCTGCGCCGTCACCGGCTCTCCCGACACACCGAGCAAGATCGGCGTGTCTGCAGCGGATATTGCGACCGGCATGAACGCTCACGCGGCCATCCTCGAAGCGTTGCTGACGCGCGAGAAGACCGGCCGGGGCCGTGTGATCGAGATCGCCATGTTCGATGGCATGGCCGACTGGATGGCCGTGCCCCTTCTGTATTATGCCCATGCCGGACGGGAAACGGCCCGATACGGTCTCGCCCATGCGTCTATCTACCCCTACCGTCCCTATACCTGCCGCGACGGCGGCGCGGTTGTCGTTTCCATCCAGCAAAACAGCGAGTGGAAGCGGTTCTGCACCATCGTGCTTGAGCGCCCCGACCTGATCGATGACCCGCGTTTCGCCACCAATGCGCAGCGCGTGGCGAACCGCGAAACGCTGGACAGGCACATAGAGCCCGCCTTCACGGCCATGGATTGCAACGAGGCAATCCGGCGGCTCAACAAGGCCCAGAACGCCTGGGGCAGAGTTTCGGAAGTGCGGGATCTGCCGCAGCATCCGGCCCTGCGCCAGATGCAGGTTACACTGCCGGACGGCAAGACCATCTCGGTGCCCAGGCCGGCAGGCCGAGCTGCGGACGATGTCGTTCCCGTGGTTCCCGCCCTGGGAGGCCAGACGGAGCTGATCCGCGCCGAGTTTGCCACCTGACGAAGGAGATGTGCACGTGAGCCCGGAGAAGGTTGTCGATCTGCAGAATTGGGTGGGACGGACCAGAGACGTCGAGGATATCGTCACCCCGCGCCTGGTCGAAAGTTTGAGCGCGACACTTGCGCCGCATGCTGCGAAGCCTGGCGACGCAGCCGCACCGCTGGGTCTCCATTGGTGCCTGGCGCCTGACATCGCAGATGCCGGCGAACTCGAACCGGACGGACATCCGGCCAAAGGCGGTTTCCTGCCGCCGGTGCCGCTTCCGCGCCGGATGTGGGCTGCCAGCGACGTGACATTCAAGGGCTCCATCGCTTTGGGACAGAGCATCCGGCGCCATTCGACCATCCGCAAGATCGAGGAGAAACAGGGCCGCACCGGTTCGCTGGTCTTCGTCACAGTGCACCATACGTTCAGCGCCGCAGGCAGCCCGATCATAGAGGAAGACCAGACTATCGTTTACCGCGAAGCCGCAGATGCCGGTGACGGCAGCAGAGCGGCGGCACCTGCGTTCGCGGTGTTGCCGCCGGCACCACACCAACAGGCTGTCGATGTGGATGCCGTGCTTCTGTTCCGCTACTCTGCCCTTACCTTCAACGGACACCGCATCCACTACGACGCGCCCTATGCGACCGAGGTCGAGCACTATCCGGGCCTGGTCATCCATGGACCGCTGCAGGCGACGCTGCTCCTGAACTATGCCGCCTTGATCGCCGGTCGCGCGCCGGAACGCTTTTCGTTCCGCGGCATCAGCCCTGCGACCGGCCCGCAGCGCTTGCACTTGCGTGCGACACCGCGGCCGGACACTAGCCTGGAGCTGGACGTCGCCGATGCGGATTACCAGATCACCATGAGGGCCAGCGCACAATGGTAGCATTTCATCCGCCGGTCGCACCGCTGTTCGTGCCCGCCTCGCGCCCAGACCGCTTCGGCAAGGCCGATACCAGCGGAACAGATGCCGTCATCCTCGACCTGGAGGACGCCGTTGTGGTGGCAGACAAGGAGCGCGCGCGAGACGCAGTTGTTGCCGGATCGTGCAAGCTGTCATCTGCCACTATCGTCCGGATCAACGCGGCCGGCACGCCCTGGCACGCGGCCGATCTCGACGCGGTCCGTCGTCTCGAAGGCATCTGCATCATGCTGCCGAAAGCGGAAAACCCGCAGGACATCGTCAACCTGAAAAGCCGTCTGGGACGGGATGTGCCCGTGATAGCCCTGGTCGAGACCGCGCTCGGTCTCTCTCGGCTCCCGGACATTCTGACCGCGGACAACGTCGTCATGGCCGCCTTCGGCTCGGTCGATTTTTCCCTCGATATCGGCTGCGCCCATGACCGTCTAGCGTTGCTTGCCGCCCGTAGCGAACTGGTCTGGCGATCGCGAGCAGCAGGTCATGCCGCCCCGCTTGACGGCGTAACGACGAACCTTAGCGATTCCACTGCGACGCAAGAAGATGCACGTCATGCGGCGGAACTCGGCTTTGGCGGCAAGATGGCCGTCCACCCGAACCAAGTGGAACCCATCCTCCGGTCCTTCCTGCCGTGCGCCGCGCAGGTAGAGTGGGCGCGCAAGGTTCTTTCCGTCGCCTCTACGGGCGAAGCTCTGAAGGTCGACGGTGAGATGGTCGATCGACCCGTTCTTGAACGGGCGCGCAAGATCCTTGGGCGCGCTGATTTGCCATCGGCCAGCCAAGTCGTCGGGAACTAGAATCTTGGAGCCTATACGCACGATCTCGTTCAGACGGTGATGATCGGCAAGACGTCGGGCCACCGGCCGGGGAGGCTTGACGTGCACGGCCATATCGCCAGCGTCATGGCGGCGATGGCTGCCTCGACCGCAATGGGAAAGCGTTTCGAGGCTTTGAAGCACAACGACTATCTGCAGAAGCTTGATGCTGGTTTTCTGGCCACGGGGCAGAAACGTCAAAAGCCCCCTTGCATTTCTGCTTGGGGGCTTTTGTTTTGATTTGGTTGCGGGGGCAGGATTTGAACCTGCGGCCTTCAGGTTATGAGCCTGACGAGCTACCGGGCTGCTCCACCCCGCGTTATCTCCGCATTTGCCTTCGGCAAATGTCGGTATTCCCTGTGCAAGTCCTTTAGGACTTGTCGCATCTCCGCATTTGCCTTCGGCAAATGTCGGTATTCCCTGTGCAAGTCCTTTGGGACTTGTCGCATCTGCGCATTCGGCTTTAGCCGAATATCGGCTCCGGGCTGTTTTGCGGCCCGTTTGTTTGTTATCCGGCGTATATTATCGAAGCAAAAAGGCCGCTTGAGGGCGGCCCGGATGTTTCGGCTGAGCCGGAGGATGAAGAGAAGACGATTTGGTTTGTTTCTTGCCTTTTGCAGACCTGGCAGCGACCTACTCTCCCGCGTCTTAAGACGAAGTACCATCGGCGCAGGGGCGTTTCACGGCCGTGTTCGGAATGGGAACGGGTGCAGCCACCCCGCAATAACCACCAGGTCGGCAAAGGGCAAGAATTGCGCTGGCGACAGCGCAAAACCAAATGAGAAGCTGGTTGAAGTCTGAGACTTCATTTTTGAACACGTCTTTTTTTTCAGGCTGCTTGAGGCACTTCGGAGCGCAGCTCCGCAAGGCCAAGCGGCCGTCCGGAGCGCGACTAGCGCGTCAGGACAGAAGAGACGATGTTCATCTTTGATGAACATCGGCAATGAGAACAATCAAGCCAATCGAACGATTAGTACCGGTAAGCTTCATGCATTGCTGCACTTCCACACCCGGCCTATCAACGTGGTAGTCTTCCACGGTTCTCAAGGGAATACTCGTTTTCAGGTTGGTTTCCCGCTTAGATGCCTTCAGCGGTTATCCATTCCATATATAGCTACCCTGCTATGCGGCTGGCGCCACAACAGGTCCACCAGAGATATGTCCATCCCGGTCCTCTCGTACTAGGGACAGATCCTGTCAATATTCCTACACCCACGGCAGATAGGGACCGAACTGTCTCACGACGTTCTGAACCCAGCTCACGTACCGCTTTAATTGGCGAACAGCCAAACCCTTGGGACCTGCTCCAGCCCCAGGATGCGATGAGCCGACATCGAGGTGCCAAACAACCCCGTCGATATGGACTCTTGGGGGTCATCAGCCTGTTATCCCCGGCGTACCTTTTATCCGTTGAGCGATGGCCCTTCCACACGGGACCACCGGATCACTATGACCGACTTTCGTCTCTGCTCGACTTGTCAGTCTCGCAGTCAGGCGGGCTTATGCCATTGCACTCGACGACCGATTTCCGACCGGTCTGAGCCCACCATCGCGCGCCTCCGTTACTCTTTCGGAGGCGACCGCCCCAGTCAAACTACCCACCATACACTGTCCCGGATCCGGATAACGGACCGCGGTTAGACATCCATGACGATAAGGGTGGTATTTCAAGGATGGCTCCACGAGAACTGGCGTCCCCGCTTCAAAGCCTACCACCTATCCTACACATGCCGACACGAATGCCAGTGTAAAGCTATAGTAAAGGTGCACGGGGTCTTTCCGTCTGACCGCAGGAACCCCGCATCTTCACGGGGAATTCAATTTCACTGAGTCTATGCTGGAGACAGCGGGGAAGTCGTTACGCCATTCGTGCAGGTCGGAACTTACCCGACAAGGAATTTCGCTACCTTAGGACCGTTATAGTTACGGCCGCCGTTTACTGGGGCTTCGATTCAAAGCTTGCACCTCTCCTCTTAACCTTCCAGCACCGGGCAGGCGTCAGACCCTATACGTCGTTTTGCAACTTCGCAGAGCCCTGTGTTTTTGATAAACAGTCGCTACCCCCTGGTCTGTGCCACCCCAACACACTTGCGTGCAGTGGGGTCACGCTTCTTCCGAAGTTACGCGTGCAATTTGCCGAGTTCCTTCAGCATAGTTCTCTCAAGCGCCTTGGTATACTCTACCTGACCACCTGTGTCGGTTTCGGGTACGGTCTATACGGTGGAGCTATTTCCTGGAACCGCTCCGCTGCCCAACCAATCCAATAAGGTTGAACAACTTGTGCAATCCGTCACTACCACCAGGCCCACGAATATTAACGTGGTTCCCATCGACTACGCATTTCTGCCTCATCTTAGGGGCCGGCTAACCCTGCTCAGATTAACTTTAAGCAGGAACCCTTGGTCTTTCGGCGAGGGAGTCTCTCACTCCCTTTATCGTTACTCATGTCAACATTCGCACTTCCGATACCTCCAGGAGCCCTCACGGGTCTCCCTTCACAGGCTTACGGAACGCTCCGCTACCACAGCGCAACCTAAAAGGTTGTCGCTATCCTCAGCTTCGGTGCATGGCTTTAGCCCCGTTACATTTTCGGCGCAAAGACCCTTATTTAGACCAGTGAGCTGTTACGCTTTCTTTAAATGATGGCTGCTTCTAAGCCAACATCCTGGTTGTTTTGGGATCCTCACATCCTTTCCCACTTAGCCATGACTTGGGGACCTTAGCTGGAGGTCAGGGTTGTTGCCCTCTTCACGACGGACGTTAGCACCCGCCGTGTGTCTGCCGACTAGTACTCCTCGGTATTCGGAGTTTGGTTAGGATCAGTAAGACGGTGAGTCCCCATAGCCCATCCAGTGCTCTACCCCCGAGGGTATTCGGTCGACGCACTACCTAAATAGTTTTCGCGGAGAACCAGCTATTTCCGAGTTTGATTGGCCTTTCACCCCTAGCCACAAGTCATCCCAATCTATTGCAACAGATGCGGGTTCGGTCCTCCAGTTGGTGTTACCCAACCTTCAACCTGCTCATGGCTAGATCACTCGGTTTCGGGTCTAATGCGACGAACTGAACGCCCTGTTCAGACTCGCTTTCGCTGCGCCTTCACCTATCGGCTTAAGCTTGCTCGTCACACTAAGTCGTTGACCCATTATACAAAAGGTACGCCG
>NZ_CP149510.1:345000-530000 GCF_040126305.1 Pararhizobium sp. A13
CGGATAGTGCCCATACGCAAGCCCCTCGCGCGGCGTGCGGGTGTGATAGGCGATGGACACCCCGAAGCTTTCGAGGCGCCTGGCTATTGCCAGGCCGATGCGCCCGAGCCCATAGAGACCAACCGTGCGGCCACGCAGCGTCAGCGGCGACAGGGCAAAGGCGCCCTCCTTGGCCCAGCGGCCCTGGCGCAGCCACTGCTCCGCGGCAGGAAGCTGGCGCACCGTATTGATAAGCAGGCCGATCGCCGTATCCGCCACTTCTTCCGTCAGCACATCCGGAGTGTTGGTGACGACGACGCCGCGCTTCGCCGCATGTCCGGCATCGACGCCGTCATAGCCGACGCCGAAATTGGCGACGATTTCGAGGTTCGGCAGGGCATCGATGAAATCGGTAGGGATTTTTCCCTGCACGGCAACTCCGGAGACACCGGCAGCCATGTCGGCGGTGACCAGCGCGGGATCAGCCGCCGAGACAAAGACCGGCTCGAAGTGATCCGGCAGACGATCGAGCACACGCTTGCTCATCCTTCCGGGCACAAGAATACGGGGACGGCCTTGCGGCATCTTTCGCTCCTTCCGGGATCGGATCGGATTATTCGGTTGAAGGCGACCGAAGCGGGCCGGTCGACTGACGGATCCGCATTTCGGGCTTGATGAGGTGGATGCCGTCCGGCTCGTGGCTGCCGTTGAGCTTGTCGAGCAGGGCGCGCGCAGCACTTCGGCCCACGTCCGATTGCCCGTTCCAGACGGTGGTCAATGCGGGCGTGGAGATCGACGCTTCCTCGAGATCATCGTAGCCGGTGACCGACACATCGCGGCCGGGAACGAGGCCCGCGCGCGCGATGCCGTTCATCATGCCGATGGCGACGAGATCGTTCCAGCAGACGACCGCGGTTGGTTTTTGCGGCAGGGACAGCAGATGCACCGCCGCCTCGAAACCGCCCTGCATGGAGCGGGGGCCGGGAATGCGCAGGTCGGGGTCGACATCGATATTGGCCTTGCGCAATGCCGTCACATAACCCTGGTAGCGGTCCCGTCCGGTCGACGTCTGGTCCGTGCCGCCGACCATGGCAATGACGCGGTGTCCAAGGCTGATCAGGTGATTGGTGGCGAGCGAAATGCCATAGGCGTCGTCGCCGCGGAAGATCGGCACGTCGACGCCTTCGATCGAGCGGGCGATCAGGATCGCCGGCATGCCGTTGTCTTCGGCAAGCTGGATATCTTCCGGCGGCGTACCGATGGCCGGCGACATGATGACGCCGTCGCCGCCCAATTGCAGCAGGGTCTCGATGAAGGCGCGTTGCTTTTCGACGGAATCATAGTGATTGGAAAGAATGAACGTCTGCCGGTCGCGATCGAGTTCTGCCTCGATGGCCTTGAGGATTTCGCCGTAGAAGGGGTTCATGATGTCGTGCACGACGACGCCGATGATGCCGGAGCGGGATGTGCGCAGGCTGGCGGCGCGGCGGTTGTAGATATAGCCGAGCGCCCGCGCCTGGTCCTTGATCTTGTCGCGGGTGATGGCGGCAACGAGCGGGCTGTCGCGCAATGCCAGTGAAACGGTCGCCGTGGAGACCCCAAGCGTTTCGGCAATGGTTGAGAGCTTGATCTTCTGCGCCACGTTTCCCCCTTCAGTTGCCCGGTTAGACACCGGTATTTTTAAATCCTCTTTAAACTGTTTAAATTAGCACTGCAATCGCCAAATTGTGGCGCGTTCTTCAGAATTATTCCGCCGCGTCGGAGCTCTGGAGATTGCCGTCGACGGCGCGCAGCAGCTTCATCAGCGTCTTGATCTGCTTTTCGCTGAGGCCCTTGGTGGCGATTTCTTCGGAGGTTTTGCCCGCGGCAGCGATGGTCTGGAGCCGGTCGCGGCCGCTTGTGGTGAGGTAGACCTTGGTCAGCCGCGCATCCTCGTCATCAGCCCGCCGTTCCAGAAAGCCCTGGGCCTCCATCCGGCCGATCGTGCGGGTCATGGTCGGGGCCTTGACGCCAAGCTTCATTGCCAGCACGCCTGCCGTCAGCCCATCGGTTTCGGCGAGCGCCAGCATCACGCCGTCCTGGCCCGCATAAAGGCCGCTTTCGAGTAGATTACGCGACAGCACGGTGCGCATCGAGCGCGCCGCCTGCACCAGCACGGATGCAAGATCCTGCGCCTCGACGGCGACGTCGTGGTTCTTCTTCTTGCCGCCCTTGGTTTTCTTCTCGGCCTTGCTCTTCTTTCCCATCGGTCCTCCACCAAATTTCTTGCACGGCCACTCTTCCACTGTATGACTCGAATAACACCCCCGCCGCAAGTACAACCGAAAGGCATAAACAAAGCATGACGTTCCCGGCACCCCGTTGGAAAGACAATGTTTCCGATCTTCCGCCCGTTGCCCGGGAAGACTGGATCGCTGTGCTTCCGCTGGGCGCACACGAACAGCATGGGCCGCACCTGCCCTTCGACACCGACACGCTGATTGCACAGGGACTGGTCGAGCGATTGATCTCGCGATTGCCGCCCGCTTTGCCCGTGACTTTCCTGCCCGCGGAACCGGTCGGCTATTCGATCGAGCACATGGATGTGAACGGTACGCAGTCGCTTTCCTACGACGAAGCCGTGGGGCGATGGCTCGCGATCGCGCAAGGCCTCCACGGCCAGGGCATTCGCAAATTCGTCATGCTGAACGCCCATGGCGGCAACGCGTCGCTCATGACCATCGTCGCAACGGAAGCGCGGGTGCGGTTCAACATGCTGGCGGTCGCAACGAGCTGGACGCGCTTCGGGCAGCCCGACGGCTGGATCAGGCCGGAAGACAAGGCGATCGATATTCACGGCGGCGATATCGAGACGTCGGTGATGCTGGCGCTCCATCCAGAGAGGGTGGACATGGCGAAAGCGGCGCGATTCGGCTCCCGCCAGAGCGATTTTGCCCAACGCTACAAACACCTGCGCGCCTATGGTCCGCATGCTTTCGGCTGGAAGATGTCGGATCTCAACGAAATGGGCGTGGCCGGCGACGCTGCAGCGGCAACGGCCGAGCGAGGCGAGCAATTGATCGCCCACGCCGTTTCCGGGATCATCGAACTGTTGGAGGATGTCGCGGCTTTCGATCCGTCGAGCCTTCGGTAGCAACGGGCGTGCGTTCAACACAAACTATCGATGCGGCAAAACAGCCTGAAGAATCCGGGTCTGGTATTTGCGCTGGCGCGTTCGATCTCCTATATCAGCACGAACCCGATGCCGAACGCATCCGAATTTCTCGAGGTTTTCCCATGACCGAAGCATCCACAGCCAAGCCGATTCCCGTTACCGTGCTCACCGGCTATCTCGGCGCCGGCAAGACGACGCTGCTCAATCGCATTCTTTCCGAAAACCATGGCCGGAAATACGCCGTCATCGTCAACGAATTCGGCGAGATCGGCATCGACAACGACCTGATCGTCGAGTCCGACGAAGAAATCTACGAGATGAACAATGGCTGTGTCTGTTGCACCGTGCGCGGCGACCTGATCCGCGTCGTCGAAGGCCTGATGCGCCGCCCGGGCCGCTTCGATGCGATCATCGTCGAAACCACTGGCCTTGCCGACCCGGTGCCCGTCGCCCAGACCTTCTTCATGGACGACGACGTGCGCGCCAAGACCGAGCTCGATGCCGTCGTCGCCCTGGTCGACGCCAAGCACCTGCCGCTGCGCCTGAAGGACTCGCGCGAAGCCGAAGACCAGATCGCCTTTGCCGACGTCGTACTCTTGAACAAGACCGACCTGGTGACGCCGGAAGAACTGGCGAAGATCGAAGCGACCGTCCGCGTCATCAACCCGTCGGCCCGCATCCACCGGACCGTGCGCTCCGAGATCGACCTGACGAAGGTTCTCGACCAGGGCGCCTTCAATCTGGAACGGGCGCTGGAAAACGATCCGCATTTCCTCGATCAGGATGATCACGACCATGATCACGAGTGCGGCCCGGATTGCGACCACGATCACCACCACCATGATCACGACCATCATCATCACGATCATGATCACCATCACCACGACCATGCCCCCTCGCCGATCCATGATGTCACGGTGCAGTCCGTTTCGCTGCGGGGCGGCGAGATGAACCCGGACCGCTTCTTCCCCTGGATCCAGAAGATCACCCAGACGGAGGGCCCGAACATCCTGCGGCTCAAGGGCATCATCGCCTTCAAGGGCGACGAGGAGCGTTATGTCGTCCAGGGCGTGCACATGATCATCGAAGGCGACCATCAGCGTCCGTGGAAGGACGGCGAGAAGCGTGAAAGCCGCCTCGTCTTCATCGGCCGCGAGCTTGACCGCGAAAAGCTGGAACGCACCTTCAAGGCCTGCGAGGCCGCTCCGGCCGAGGCCGCAGCACACTGATGCCGACAGTTGCTCCTCTTGATCTCGAAGGCCACGTCGCAGGCGTGGCCTTTTTGGGTGACGTGCCGTTCTTCGCCGAATCGTCCGGCCTCGTCCACCGCCTCGATCATGGCCACAAGACTGTGGAAGCGCATGAGGGTCTTCTCTCCTGCGTGCGTGACGACGCCACCGACACGCTGCTGACCGGTGGCGAGGACGGCAAGGTGCTGCGCGTTCAGCTCGACGGGACGACGACGGAAATCGCCAGCGTTCCCCGCAAATGGATCTCGCAGGTTGCCGCCGGCCCGCAAGGCGCCGTCGGTTATGCCTATGGCAAGACGGCGCATGTCCGGCTCGCCGACGGCACCGTCAAGGATTTTACCGAGGAGCGGACGGTGGAAGGCATCGCCTTTGCACCGAAGGGAATGCGCATCGCCCTTGCCCGCTACAACGGCGTGTCGCTCCACTGGGTGGCGATGGCCGGACAGCCGACGGAGCTTGAATGGAAGGGCGCCCATACCGGCGTGACCTTCTCGCCCGACGGCCGCTTCGTCGTCACCACCATGCAGGAAAATGCCCTGCACGGCTGGAAGCTCGACACCAAGCCCGGCGCCGAGACGCGCCACATGCGCATGACCGGCTATCCCGCCAAGGTGAAATCCATATCCTGGTCCGCCAAGGGCAAATGGCTCGCCTCCTCCGGCGCGCCCGCCGCCATCGTCTGGCCCTTCCAGGCCAAGGACGGCCCGATGGGCAAGGCGCCGCTCGAACTCGGCACCCGCGCCAATATCATGGTCACCCAGGTCTCATGCCATCCGATCGAGGAGATCGCCGCGATCGGCTATGCCGACGGCATGATCCTCGTCGTGCGCTTCGCCGATGCCAAGGAAGTGCTGCTGCGCCGCCCCGGCAAGGGCGCGATCACCGCCATGGCCTGGAACAGGAACGGCCGCCAATTGGCCTTCGGTAGTGAAGCGGGCGATTGCGGCGTGGTTGATATTACCGCTTGATCTTCGTCTGCGGCGAGTAGGCATCGCGGGCCAGGGCCCGCGATGATCACCACATCAATTCGACATGCGGCCTGCCGTTCGACGTCTTTTCGACCGTTCGGCCGGTTTCGTCGATCGTGCAATGGACGCGCTTTCGGAACGCCGAGAAGCTGTCGAAGGTGACGACATCGACGGCCTCGTCGAGATCGAGTGTCAACCGGTAGCGGCCGGGCTGGGCGGTGACGGCCTGGACGCCGAGGATTTTTGCCTCGAAGGGCTGGCCGAGATAGTGGCCCTTGACGCGGGAGCCGAGCATCCAGGGATTGAGCGGCGGGCGGTTGCCGGCCATCGCGTGAAGGGTGTTCCAGTCGCGAAAGCCGTATTGCGCGGCCAGAAGTTCCAGCGATTTCGAGTGGGTGATATCCTGCCCTTCGGCGGCGAGGCCGGCGCGCAGCCGTTTCGCCTGGTCTTTCAGGGCATCGAGGGACGGGAGCGGGATTGATCCGCGCATAGGGGTCTCCAACAGGAGCGTGCAGTCTTTCGGAGGGAGCCCGCCTTGCCACCGTTCGCACGCCACAATGATGGACGACCGAATTGGGAACGAGAGACTTCACCAAAAGCTTAAAAGCTTGCGGACGGCCGGGGCTCTCACCCGTTACCGTGGCGTGTAGTTCATCCGGGCGGCGCTGTCAATTTCAGGCATGCCGAAACCCCGCTCCGGAGACAGTCGGGCCTCCGGAGCGGCACTGCTTGGGTTGGTTGGTATGCATGTCAGGCTTTGCTGCCTGCCCGGCACCGGATTGCAGAGTATTTTCCCAGCCTCCGGCACCGCCTTCAGGACCGGACCACGCCGGGTGGCAAGGCCGGTTCGCGAACCCGGTTTCCCGCCCTGAAGACCATCAAAGAATGACACGGTTTTTCAGCGCGGGGATCAGCGGGGATGAAAACGTCAGGCGGCGCGGCGCAGCCGCGGCATGGCGAGTTTGCGGCCGCTGGCGACCAGCATGCCGGCAGCGCCTTCCAGCCAGCCGTCCTTCAGTTCCAGCGCCAGGAACCGGTTGCGCTCGAACGGACCGGGCATGACGAGATGCTGCGCCTTGGTGGCGAAGAAGCCGAAGCGCTCGTAGTAGGGCGCATCGCCGACAAGCAGGATGGCGCCATGACCACGGGTCTTCGCCTCGCCGATCGCAGCCCGCATCAGGGCACCGCCGATACCCTTGCCCTCATGGGCAGCATCGACCGCGAGCGGGCCGAGCAACAGGGCATCGACCGGCGTACCATCGCGGCTGACGCCGGCTTCGACGTTCCACAGGCGCACCGTGCCGATGACATGGCCGTGCGGATCGCGAGCAACAAGCGCCAAACCTTCGGCCGGCACGCGGTCGCGGCGCAGCGCTTCCGACGACTTGCGGCGGCGGTTCGGCCCCATGGCGCGATCGAGCAGGTTTTCCCGCGCGACGACGTCGCCGGGGTTTTCCATGTCGATGGTGAAGGCATTCTGCGCGAAGAACGCGCGGACAGAATCAAGAACAGCGGCCATTTTGGCCTCCCGTACCCAATACCGTGATAAGCGGCGATGAACAAAAATTGTGAACTTGCTGCTCCGGCTTTAAAAACCGGAGCAGGCTTGTCAGATGACGTAGGACTTCAGCGGCTCGAAACCGTTGAAGGCGACGGCCGAATAGGTCGTCGTGTAGGCGCCTGTGCCCTCGATCAGAACTTCGTCACCGATCGTCAACGAAATCGGCAGCGGATACATGTTCTTCTCGTACATCACATCGGCCGAATCGCAGGTCGGGCCGGCGAGAACGCAAGGCTCCATTTCGTCGGCGTCATGGGCGGTGCGGATCGGGTAGCGGATCGCCTCGTCCATGGTTTCGGCGAGACCGCCGAACTTGCCGATGTCGAGGAAGACCCAGCGGTGGTTGTCGTTGTCCGACTTCTTCGAAATCAGGACGACTTCCGACTTGATCACACCGGCATTGCCGACCATGCCGCGGCCCGGCTCGATGATGGTTTCCGGGATGTTGTTGCCGAAGTGCTTGCGCAGCGCACCGAAGATGGCCTTGCCGTAGGCTTCGGCGGAGGGCACGTCGCGCAGGTACTTGGTCGGGAAACCACCGCCCATGTTGACCATCTTGAGCTCGATGCCCTGCTTTGCCAGCTGCACGAAGACGCGCTTGGCATCGGCAAGGGCCGAATCCCAGGCATCGACCTTGGTCATCTGCGAGCCGACATGGAACGAGACGCCGTGCGAGGCAAGGCCGAGCTGATGGGCATAGACGAGAACGTCGACGGCCATCTGCGGGACGCAGCCGAACTTGCGCGACAGCGGCCATTCGGCACCTTCGCCATCGGTCAGGACGCGGCAGAACACCCGTGCGCCCGGAGCCGCGCGGGAAACCTTTTCGACTTCCTCGTGGCTGTCGACGGCAAAGAGCGAAACGCCGAGCGCATGCGCCTTGGCGACGTCGCGTTCCTTCTTGATCGTGTTACCGAACGAGATGCGCTGGGCTGTCGCGCCGGCATCAAGCGCCATTTCGATTTCAGCGACGGACGCGCAATCGAAGTTGGAACCCATGCTGGCGAGAAGGCGCAGGATTTCCGGCGCCGGGTTGGCCTTGACGGCATAGTAGATGGAGCTGTCCGGCAGGGCATGGCGGAAAGCCTTGAAATTGTCGCGCACGACATCGAGGTCAACTACAAGGCACGGGCCTTCGGGACGTCGGGTGTTCAAGAAGTCGATGATGCGTGCAGTCGTCATGGTATTCCCCAATCTGTTAGGCTCCGGAAAGCCGGAGGACAAAGGGCATACGCGAACACGTCCTGGTACCAGCCGGTGGAGACCCCGGGACCAGACATGCGCACGATGCGCGGATGGTGAACAACGCCCCGCCAAGAGCTTTGTTCGGCTTTGTCTGCCATTGATTGGAGGGAGAACCCTACCGCACTTCCGGCAATGAAGGTGTGCCTCTTCAGTAACCCCCGCTGATGGAAAGCAGGGAGAGAACAAAAAGGCCCGCACCGTCGTTGCTTCAGATGTCCTCGCATTTTCCGGTTGGCCGGAATAGCGACTGGAGGGGTTAATTCCAGGTACCTTACCGATTTCCTCACCAATTCGAGGGTTCGGCGGACACCCATGGGCACGTGCGACTTTGGGCTGCAGCGGAGATAAGAAAAAACCTTGTCGTAATCAAGAGTTTTTTCGATTTGGCGGTTGAATTTTTTCCAGAGACGGAAACAATTATTCCGTTCATATTTATTGAACAATGAAATGTCTCGGTTTTCCCGGGCCAAGCCATTGATTCCAATTGACTTCCTTTTGGAAATTTTGCCCGTTCTTTTCAGCTTGCTGCAGGGCACGAGAAGGGCATGTGAGAGATGAAGACGCCGGACTGTCGGCTGCGCGAATCGAATACGGATCGCCGCGGCCACAGATGAAAAAGGGAATGATGGACCTATGGATACCTTGACCCGCATTCGCGCCTTTATCGATGTCGTCGATGCCGAGGGCTTCTCCGCCGCCGCCCGGCGCGTCGGGCGCTCGAAGGCGCTGCTCTCCAAATATGTGCGCGAACTCGAGGACGAACTCGGCGCACTGCTGCTCAACCGCACCACCCGGCAATTCTCGCTGACGGAGGCCGGGCACACCTATTATCGGACGGCGTCGGAAATCCTCAAGGAGATCGACAACCTCGCCGACCTCGTCCGCGCCAGCAATTCGGACCTCAAGGGCCGGCTGCGCATTTCCGCGCCCCGCACCTTCGTCGATGCCGAGATCGGCCAGTCGCTGATCGATTTCGGCAAGGCGCATCCGGAACTGTCGCTGGAAATCGTCTCCGATGACCGCTTCGTCGACCTGGTCGAGGAGGGTTTCGACGTCGCGATCCGCATCACGAAACTGGAGGATTCGACGCTGATCGCCCGCAAGCTGGACGACTTCCAGGTGCAGATCTGCGCATCGCCGGAGTTTCTCGAAAAGACCGGGCCGATCAACCACCCGTCCGAACTGTCACGGCACGCCTGCATCATCGATACCAACGGCCGCTCCTACAGCAACTGGCGCTTCGTCGAACCGGACGGCACCACGTTCAGCGTGCCTGTCGGCGGGCCGATCGAGGTCAACAGCCCGCTTGCCGCCGTGCGCGCGGCCGAATCGGGCATCGGCATATCCGGCGTTCCGGAATTCATCGCCCGGCCGAAGATTGCTGCCGGCACGCTGGTTCCGATCCTGGAGACCTATCTTCCCAAGGACCGCGGCATCTATGCGATCTATCCGCATCGGCGCTACCTGCCGACGAAGGTGCGGACCTTCGTCGATTTCCTGTACAACTGGTTCCGCAAGAACACGGGAAATTGACGACTTTGCCGCAGGCGGAAAGTCCCAATTCCGTCCCATTTGGCATACATTGCATGATGTATCGGCTGCGCCGGTATTGCGAAGGGAAGCACGACACCATGAAACCATTGTCCCTGATCCTGGCGGTCGCGGCCTGTCTTGCCCCCTGCGCTGCGCTAGCCCACCCGCATATCTTTGCGGAAGCGCGGCTGGAGATCGTTGCGGACGGCTCGAATCAGATCACCGAACTGCGCAACGTCTGGCGGTTCGACGAGCTGTTTTCATCCAGTGTCGTGATGGATTTCGACAAGAACTCCAACGCGCAGCTCGATCCTGACGAGCTGCAGGAGGTCGGCCAGACCGTTCTCGATTCGCTGGCAGAATACAATTACTACACGACGATCAGCGACAACGGCAAAACCATCAAGGTCGACAAACCTGATGCGATCACCGCCGACTACAAGGACGGCCAGCTGCTTTTGATGTTCGCCGTCAAGCCGGCCGAGGCGATGCCGCTCAAGGGCACCCTGTCGTTCGGGGTCTACGATCCGACTATGTATACGGCGATGGACTTCCCGACCGATGAGGACCTTGTCCCGGTCGGCGATCAGCTGAAGGCCTGCGAACACAAGGTGGTCCGCCCCGACCCCGATGAGGTGCTGGCTCAGAATCAGGCGAGCCTGACGGACGCCTTCTTCAACGACCCGACGGGGACCGACATGTCGAAGATGTTTGCGACGAGGATCGAATTCAAATGCTGACGATGCGTAGAACCGTGCACCTGCTGGGCCTGGCGCTGACGCTGTCGGTCGCTTGCGCCGCTCTGGCCCATGCCCAGTCGCCGCTCGGCATCGGCACGGCCGAGCCGGCCTTCAAGACGACGGGCATCTTCGGCGGTTTCTTCGCCTTCGTGAACATGGAGCAGCAGCGCTTCTATCATACGCTGACGGAAGCGATCAAAGGCATGCGGGAGAACCCCTGGCAGCTCTGGTCGCTGATCGGGCTCTCCTTCGCCTATGGTGTTTTTCACGCCGCCGGCCCCGGCCACGGCAAGGCGGTGATCTCCTCCTACATGATTGCCAATGAGACCGAGCTGAAGCGCGGCGTGCTCCTGTCGTTTCTCTCCTCGATGATGCAAGGCGGCGTTGCCATCCTGCTGGTCGGCGCCGCCTATCTCGTGCTGCGTGGTTCCTCGATCTCGATGACGCAGGCGACGCATTTTCTTGAAATAGTCAGCTACGCCCTGATCGCAGCGTTCGGCGGCTGGCTGCTGTTCCGCAAGCTGCGTGGGCTGCGGCAGCGTCGACCAGCACCGGCATTGGCGCAGGATGCCCATCATGGTCACAGCGCCCATGAGCACGATCATGGACACCACCACGACCACGCGCATCATTCCCACGACCATCACGGCCACAGCCATCGGCCGGGCGAGGTCTGCGACACCTGCGGCCATGCGCATGCGCCCGATCCGTCGATGCTGAAGGGCGATCGCTTCGCGCTGCGGGAAGCCTGGTCGGCGATCATCGCCGTCGGCTTGCGGCCCTGCTCCGGCGCGCTGATCGTCCTGAGCTTCGCGCTTTTGAACGGGCTTTATCTCGGCGGCGTGCTGTCGGTCTTCGCCATGTCGATCGGCACTGCCATCACCGTCTCGGCGCTGGCAACGTTGGCTGTAACCGCCAAGGACCTGGCCGTGCGCTATGCCTCAGGCGGAAACGCGGCGATGCGGATCAGCAACGGCATCGAAATCTCGGGCGCGCTGCTGGTGCTGGTGCTGGGCGTCGTGCTGCTCGGGGCGTCGCTACAGGGCTAGGCTCGAACTTTTAAAGCCCGCGCCGGCGCTGATGACGGGCACGCAGCCAGAAGATCAGGAAGAAGCCGAGCACGAACAGTGCGCCGACGACGGCCGCCAGCCACGGCGAGATATCACCGAGCGAAAGCATGATCTTCGGCAGGATGAAGAAACCGAAACCGACGACGATGAGGATGATGGCGGCGGCAATGGCCGGCGAGCGGTCTTTCTTTTCCGGCGCGGTCATGCCGTCTCCTTCTGCGCGATCGCCGCGCGAATATCTTCGAGTCTACGTTTCTGTGTTCCGTCGGCCGCAAAATTATCCGGCGACAGCCAAGCCTCGAAGGCGGACTTGAGCACCGGCCATTCACCGTCGATCATCGAAAACCAGGCTGTGTCACGGTTTGCCCGCTTGGAAATCATATGCTGGCGGAAAACCCCTTCGAAGGTGAAGCCGAGGCGGTTGGCCGTCTTCTTGCTCGCTTCGTTGCGGTTGTCGCATTTCCACTCGTAGCGGCGATAGCCGAGATCCTCGAAGGCATGCCTGGCCATCAGGTAATGCACTTCGGTGGAGAGCGGCGAGCGAGCCATCGTGAAGGAATGCGCGACGCCGCCGACTTCGACCACCCCGTTTGCCGGATCAGGCCGCATGTAATTGGCCATGCCGACGACATCGCCGCTTGCCTTGTCTTGGAAGACTTCGGTGATCCAGCCGGATTTCTGGACAGTGGTCAGCCAGGCATCGAAATCCTCGACGCCGCGAAAATCGTCCTGCGAGAAATACTGGAGGCGCGCGTTGATATCGAGCCCGCCAAAGGCCTGCCACAGCGCGGCCAGATGTTTTGCGCGGTCATAAGGCTCGATGCGGACATAGCGGCCGTCGAGTGTCACCGGCTTTGGGGCCGGGCAGCCGGTCCAATTCGTCAAATCGCGCATCTGCTGCTCCAGAGTGGCCACACTACCAACCTTGGGACCGGTCCGGAGATTATCCGGACCGCGTTCCCGAAGGCCCTGCTGGCATAGGACAGCTCAGGCATCCGCACAAATGCAAAGTGGTGATGGATGGATCACCAGGGCGATTTGATCGGCGGCTCGCCGGTCTGAGGAACTGAGGTTTTGGGTTCGGCAGCAGGTGTTTTGGCGGCCGATACCGTCGCCTCGATATGATCGACCAGCGCATCGGCAAGGCCGAGGCGGCCGGCGAGAAGATCGAGATAACCGCGCTCGGCACGGCTGTCCGGCTCGATGGCGAGGCGCGAGGCGGTGTAGAGCTCGACGCGCTCTTCTTCCGTCTTCGCGGCCGCGACGATCGCGTCGAGATCGACCGGATTGCTGAGTTCGTCATTGAGGAATTGTTCCGCTTCCGAATCGAGGCCGGAGAGCTTGACCTTGTCCATGATGCGGGCGCGCTCGGCATCGTCGATATGGCCATCGGCGCGGGCAGCGGCGATCATGGCGCGGACAAGGACGAGCACGAAATCGTTGCGGATGGCGGCGGGTTCGGTGCTGAAACCGGAATCAGCCGGCGGCGGCAGGAGTTCCGGCTGGGCCTGGGCCTCCGGCTGCGCTGCCGGCTCCTTGCCGGCCTGGTAATTCTTGTAGGCCTGATAGCCGAGACCGGCGATGGCAGCGAGACCGCCGAGCTTCAATGCGGCGCCCGTCACCTCGCGGCCCGTTCCAGTGCCGAGCAGGACGGCGGCGATGGCACCGGCGGCAAGCGGATTGTCCTTGGCGAGCTGCGTCACTTGTCCGGCGCGATCGCGCACGGTGCCGCCGGCGCCCGGGATCTGCGAGCCCAAGAACTGATCCAGCAATTTCTTCGCGTCAAACATACGGTCACACTCCCTTGGCCGATCGAAGTCGGATTGAGACATAGGAATGCGACGAAAGAAATACAAACGCGAAGACGAAAAAGGCCGCGCCCAAGGGCGCGGCCACTCCAGTGCGTCTATGCGCAGCAATCAGCCCTTCAAAGCAAAAGCTTCGGCGGCGAGCTTGGTGATGCCGGCCCAGTCGCCCTTGGCGACCAGGTCCTTCGGCGCGACCCAGGAACCGCCGACGCAGACGACGTTCGGCAGCGACAGATAATCCTTCGCATTCGACAGCGAGATGCCGCCGGTCGGGCAGAACAGCGTGCCGGCAAGCGGCGACGACAGCGACTTCAGGTAAGCCGCGCCGCCAGCCTGTTCGGCCGGGAAAAATTTCATGACGTCGTAGCCTTCCTCGCGCAGACCCATGACTTCGCTGGCGGTGGCAGCGCCGGGCAAAAGCGGGATATCGGAATCGTTGGCGGCGTCGATCAGTTCCTGCGTCGTGCCGGGGCTGACGATGAACCGAGAGCCGGCTTCGACCGCGGCCTGATATTGGGCCGCATTGAGGATGGTGCCCGCACCAGCAACCGCGCCTTCGACTTCATTGGCAACGGCGCGGATCGCTTCGAGCGCGGCCGTCGTGCGCAAGGTGATCTCGATTGCCTTCAACCCGCCGGCGACCAGGGCGCGCGCCAGCGGCACCGCGGTTGCGACGTCGTCGATGATCAGCACCGGAACCACCGGCTGCAATTTCAGGACGGAAAGAAGTGTGTCGGTTTTCTTGCTCATGCCGGCCGCCTTTGCTTTAAAACGATTGAAATCGCAGTTCGAATACCCTTCCCATCCGCTTTTGTCGAGACCAAACGGGTGTTTTCGAACCTATTCGAACATGGTGACGCCGGCTTGACAACACGCCTCGGGACGCCTGGCCGAAGCTGCGGCTAGTCCGAAGTGCTCGCTTGTTCCATCGCCACAAATATGTAGTCTATCTAAAATCAACCTCGGCGAAGCGGCGAGCAATGCGATGGCCAAGGAAATAGAGCGCAAGTTTCTGGTGGCGTCCGAGAGGTGGCGAGGTGCGGCAGATCGCGGCACGCGCCTGCTGCAGGCCTATGTCGTAACCATGGACGACCGGTCGGCCCGCGTCCGGTTGATGAACGACGAGCGCGCCAAGTTGACCATCAAGATCAGCAACGGCTCCATGACGCGAGACGAATTCGAATATGACATTCCGGTTGCCGATGCGAAGGAGATGATGTCGAAAGCCATCGGCCTCGTCATCGAGAAGACGCGCTATGAAGTGAAGCATGGCGGCTTTGTCTGGGAAGTCGACGTCTACGGCGGCGCGCACGAAGCGCTCGTCATCGCCGAAGTCGAACTGAACGCAGAAGGCGATACGCCGGAGCTTCCAAGCTGGCTCGGCGCCGAAGTGACCGGCGACCCACGCTATTCGAACCAGTTTCTGGCCACCAACCCGCTGGCTTCGAGAGACGATCATGAGCTATCATATTCACCCTTCTGAGAACTTCCTGCAGGAGTTCAAGGCGGTCGGCACCGAGCAGTTGAACCTTGCCATCTCCGCGTTGACGGAGCGCCCGGACGGGCTGCTGGAAGCGATCCATGACGCGCGCAAACACTTCAAGCGGCTGCGTTCCCTTTACCGCCTCGCCGCCACCGATGCGCCGGCGTTCGGGCCGGCCGAAAACGCCCGCATCCGCGACATGGCGAAAACACTTTCGACGTTTCGCGATGCGACGGCTCTTGTCGAGGTCAGCGAATTTCTTCAGCGTCATGCCGAAAACCGCGAGGAACGCGCAGCATTGAAGCGGATCGGCAAGATGCTGGCTGCCCGGCGCGACAGGCTTGCCGCCCACGAGAAACCGCTTGAAGAAAGCGTAGCGAAAGCGATTGCGACCTGCGGCCAGGCGCTCGAAGCGCTTTCGCATGTCACGTTCGAAGATGACGGCGACAGGAGCGCCAAACACCTCGCCAAGGGTTGGCGCCGGATGCTGAAGCGTGCGACTGCGGCACGCGATGCCTGCAGGGAGACGACGGACGCGCATCTGTTTCACGAACTGCGCAAGCGCTGCCAGGATTACCGCTACTACCTCGATCTGCTGCAGCCGCTCTGGCCGTCGGCAATGCATGCAAAGAGGGTCGAGGTAACCGAGGTCGTCGATCTGCTCGGCCATTACAACGATCTCGCTCTGCTCTCGTCGCTCGTCAACGAGCAGCCGGACCTTTTCGGCAAGAGCGAGGACCTCGCCCATCTCCTGTCGGCGGTCATCACGCAGCAGGAGGCTCTGCGGAAAGCAATCCTTCTGGCCGCAGAGTCCGTTTTCCGGGATGATCCAATGAACGAAAGCCGGAAAATCCGACTGTTGTGGCAGGACGCCGCCTGACAGCAGTTCAAAGTTACAGCGACCTTTGCGCGTCTCAAAAGACGCGCGGCGCTGTAAAGTGACAAACACGCCTGTTCGCTTGGGGGATTGATGCTGCCATTTCGTGGCAGTACGGTGCGGCATGTCCCGCTCCGCCCGCTTGCTCGACCTCATCCAGCTTCTGCGCACCTACCGTCGGCCGGTGAGCGGCGCAGCTCTTGCGCAGCGCCTGGGCATCAGCATCCGCACGCTCTATCGCGACATCGCCACGCTGCAGGCACAAGGTGCGGATATCCAGGGCGCGCCCGGCTTCGGCTATGTGCTGAAACCCGGCTTCCTGATGCCGCCGATGATGCTCAGCGAAGAGGAGATCGAGGCGCTGGTGCTGGGAGCCCGGTGGGTCGCGGCGCGAACCGATGACGAACTGAAAGACGCCGCCCGCAACGCGCTGGCGAAGATCGCAGCCGTGCTGCCGACCGATCTCCGCCATGAGCTGGAAACGAATTCCCTGCTCGTCTCCGCCAGAAGACCCAATGTGGGAACCACGGATTTGTCGGTGGTTCGAGAGGCGATCCGGCAGGGCCTGAAGCTCGATATCAGCTATGCGGACATAAACGGCAGACCGACGACCCGGCGCATCTGGCCGTTTGCGCTCGGCTATTTCGAAGAAACCCGCGTTCTCGCCGCCTGGTGCGAACTGCGAGAGGATTTCCGCCATTTTCGGGCCGAACGCATCGCGTCGATGACCGTCACCGATGTCCGTGTTCCCCGTAGGCGTCAGCACCTGCTGGCGGAGTGGCGCCGGGTCCACAACGTCAAAAACGACATGTGATCCTACTGCCAGAAACTGACAGCAGGCCCGAATAAGAAGGTCTTCGCAAACACGAAGGAGAACATCATGAAAGCCGATTACATCCTGCTTGCCGTCGACAGCCCGGCCGAAAGCGCCAATTTCTACCAGACAGTTTTCGGCGCGATGCCATTGGAACTTTCGCCGACCTTCGCGCTGTTCAAGATGAACGAAAGCACCAAGCTCGGCCTGTGGTCCAGGAAGACCATCGAACCCAAGGTCGTCGTCGATGCCGGCGGCAGCGAACTGGCGATCTCCGTCGACGGGCGCGACAGCGTCGATGCGCTGCACGCCGAATGGAGCAAAAAGGGCGTCACCATCCTGCAGGAGCCGGTGGCGCTGGACTTCGGCTATACCTTCACCGGCGCCGATCCTGACGGTCACCGCCTGCGCGTCTTCACGCCCGAAGGCATCTGACACCAACTATCGCGGCCCGGCCTGAACCACCGGGCCGCGATGCGGATTGCGCGAAAGAGCCGAAAGCTGTATTTCACGCCGCATGACAGACACGCTCCAAACCCCTCGCCCGGAAGCCCCCTTCCAGGAAACCCGCGGCCAGTTTCTGGTGGCAGCGCTTTATCATTTCGCTTCCTTCGAACGGTTCGCCCACTTTCGGCAGCCGCTGCAGAAGACATGCGACGACAATCAGGTGAAGGGGACGCTGCTGATCGCCCACGAAGGCGTCAACGGCACGATCGCCGGGCCACCGGACGGCATAAGAGCCGTTCTGGCCTTTCTTCGCAGCCAGCCGGAATTCAAAGATCTCGAGCACAAGGAAAGCTGGGCGTCGTCCATGCCCTTCCTGCGCATGAAGGTGCGGCTGAAGAAGGAGATCGTCACCATGGGCGTCGAGGATATCGACCCCAACAAGGTGGTCGGCACCTATGTGGCGGCGAAGGACTGGAATGCGCTGATTTCCGATCCGGACACCTTGGTGATCGACACCCGCAATGATTACGAGACCGCGATCGGCACCTTTCGTGGCGCCATCGACCCGAAGACCAAGAGTTTCCGCGATTTTCCGGACTGGGTGAAGAACAACACGGGCCTGCACAACAAGCCGAAGATCGCCATGTACTGCACCGGTGGCATCCGCTGCGAAAAGGCCACCGCCTTCATGAAAGAGCAGGGCTTCGAGGAGGTCTATCACCTCAAGGGCGGCATTCTGAAATATCTTGAGGAAATGCCGCAGGAAGACAGCCTTTGGGACGGCGCCTGCTTCGTCTTCGACGACCGGGTCTCGGTGACCCATGGCCTGAAAGAGGGCGAGCACACCCTCTGCCACGCCTGCCGCCAGCCGCTGACACCGGAAGACCTGACGTCGCCGCACCACGAGGAGGGCGTCGCCTGCGTGCATTGCCACGACACGCGCACGGAGGAAGACCGTATGCGCTACCGCCAGCGCCAGCAGCAGATCGCGCTCGCAAAGAAGCGCGGCGAGCGGCATCTGGGAAGCTGAGCGGCCGTCAAGCCGACAGCAACGCGGTTCCCGGTGCGGCTTTTCCCCCAAGAAGTGCCGGAAGGCCCGCTTCGGCGACGGCTCGCGAGAAGAAGTAGCCCTGCAATTGATCGCATCCGCTGTGATGGAGCAAGACCGCCTGTTCTTCCGTCTCGATGCCTTCTGCCGTCACCGGAATATCGAGGGCGGCAGCGAGTGCCAGGGTTGCCTGCAGCATTTCCCGTCCCCGAGGCATATCCTCCAATGCGCTGATCATCGAACGATCAAGCTTCAGGCGATCGAAACGGAACTGCCGGAGATAGCCGATACTGGAAAAGCCGGCGCCGAAATCGTCAAGCGCGATGCGCACGCCGAGCCCGTTGAGCGCCTCGATCATGCCCCGCGCATGGGCGGGATTGTGAACGAAATATCCCTCCGTCACTTCCAGTGTCACGGTCTGAGGGGGCACGCCACTCGCTTCGAGCAGTTGCGCGACGCTTGGGATAAAAAACGGATTGCGGAACTGTGCCGGAGAGACGTTGATCGAGATACTGATCTGCGGCCATGCCCGCGCCACCCTCAAGGCCTCCTTCATCACGAACAGACCGAGCTTGTCGATCACGCCAGAGGATTCCGCTAGCGGGATGAATATGTCCGGCGAGACCATGCCCATCTGCGGCGAATCCCATCGCAGCAGGGCTTCAAGCCCGACAATCGCCTGCGTCCGGGCATCGGCGACCGGCTGGTAGGCGACGAAAAACTCCTTCTTTCGTATGCCGGCGCGAAGGGCCACTTCCATGGACTTGCGCTCTGCAAGAGCAATATCCATCGCCGCGTCATAGGCGATCGCCCGGCCGCGTCCTTCCGCCTTTGCCTTGTACATGGCGATATCGGCGCGCCTCAGCAATTCATCGGCGTCGATCGAACCGAACGTGGATATCGCGGTCCCCACGCTGACGCCGACCACGGCGACACGCTCCCCAAGCACGAAAGGCTCGGAGAAGAAATCGAGAACCAGCGCCTCCAGCGACTGGGCCGTCTGTGTGCCGTGCTTGAGCGTGAGCGCAATCGCAAACTCATCACCACCGAGACGGGCGAGAACGGCGCCCTCGGGAATGAGATGCGTCAGCCCTGCCGCCACACTTTTGATCAGCCTATCACCGGTCGCATGGCCATAGACGTCGTTGACCTCCTTGAAGCCGTCCATATCCAGATAGAACAGCATCACGTCATCACCGTCGTGTTGCGCCCGGTCCAGCATGTCCTGCAAGCCGTTGAAGAGCCCCAGCCGATTTCCAAGGCCGCTCAAACGGTCCGTCACCGCCATCTTGCGGGCGGCAATCTCATCGCCACGCAGCTTACCGATGACGGAGGAGCCGGCCAGCACCAGCAGAACGACAAAGGCGCCGACGATCGCCATTGCGACGAAAACATAGGGCCGTACCCGCCGATAGCTGATGTCTCCTGGAGACTGTGCGGTCCAGGTCAGTCCTGCGATCACCCGGCCCGTTGGATCGGCAATCGCCGCGGCACCCGGAGGGACGGACGACGCGTCGACCAGACGCAGGTCGTGAACGAGATAGGTCTCGGCGATGCTGTCGATACGCGCCTGATCCAGATAGAGGACAAATACCAGCCGTTGCAGCCGATCCTGCGGCACCGAAACATCCGGCGACGCACCGCGAATGGTCGAAACGCCGACGACCGCAATGCCTTCAGGCGTATGGACGAAACCGGATGTTTCCGCACCGTCACCAACGCCAGCACCGCTGACAACGTTCAGCATGTCATCAAAGGCCGGCGACAAGAAATCGGACGGTGGCGTGGAGAAGGGCTTTCCGCGCTGGAACGCCATCAGGATCCCATCGTCCGGGCCAAGCAAATACGCCGCATCGAAAATCTTTGACTCGCCGTTGGCAAGATCGAAGTTCTCAAGAATCCAGTCCTCCGCGCCGGGCGAATAGACCGCCCGGGCCGCGGCGTCCCAGACCGTGTAGTCCACCATGGTCGCGGTCATCTGGCTTTTCAGGGTAGCCAATGCACCGGATACCGCTTGGCGCGAGCGGCTCTCGTCAAGCGCGTTGGTCGTCGACGCGACCGTCTGCAGCGCCGTCAGCACGACCGCCATGACGATCATTACCACCACGGCAAACGACACCAGCAGAAGCAGCACGACATGTTGCCGCTTCAGCCGGATCGAATTGACAAAGTGGGGCAACAGGTCGCGCATCTTAGGCGCACAATGTCAGCAAAAGCATTCCAAAATCTTTAAGCCGCGGTTAAAAACGCTCGTTTAAAGGACAGCGTCAAGGAGACGCAGCGTGGCCGTCGGATTTTCCGCCTCCAACGCAAGGCCCCAACTCCTGCTGATCAAGTCCCAATCGGCTTCCAACACCAGCACCACCGGACAGGTCGCACCATATAGCTCCACTGCGACCATCGAGCCGACTGTGACGATCGCGTCGCGCGTCATCAGCACGATGCCCGCCGGCCCCGTGCCCCGACGGATCGCCTCGGCAAGGACGGAGCTGCCGGAACTGGAACCCCGCCCCGCCTTCATGACGAGGACGCGGCCGGAGATGCACGCATTCTTCTGCGGATGCCATTGGTCGATGATCCTGCCGGTCAAGGAATCGAGTCCGCCCCAGAAGCTCAAGGGTTCGGTGAGCACGAAGGTCTGGCCTTCCGCCTTTCCTGGAACGAGCGTGATCGCTTCGACGGCGCGGGTCACTGCCGCACTACCTTTCCGGCACGGGCGGAGGCCATGCAGTCGGCAAGCGATCCGAAGGCGATGTCGACGCCGATATTGCCGGGGGCATAATAGGCCATCTTGCCGGAATTGGTCATGATCGCACCGGACATGTCGCGCATGATCGCCGTCAGATAGGTGCACGTGTCGATCACCAGCGTCACCCCTTGAGCTTCGAGCGCGGTGTCCCAGCCGCCGTTGCCGAGCTCTTCCAGGACACTGCGATTGGTGTTGATGTAGATATCGACGACCGGCCTTGAGCCTTGGAGCAGCGGCATCAGGCGGGCGAACTCTTCGAGTGAGAAATGCGGCGTCCCGAGGCTGACGCCGGCAAGCGGCGTGCCATCCGGTACGGTCGAAAGGTTGCGTACGGTGCGGCGCAGGTCGTCCGCGGTCAGCCGGATCGTTTCCACGGGTTGATGGCCTTGAAACGCCGCATCGACAGTCGGCGCCTCCGGTGTCAGGCCGACGGCATGGAACAGGGCGACGGCCCCGGACGAGGCGGCGACCGCGCCAAGCGCCTTCAGGTCATCTTCCTGCGTATTCCCCGGCAGTCCCGTGATCGCCGGGATCAGGCTGCCACAATGCTTGCCGATCGTATGGCCAACGGCGACACAGGCGGGGCCGGCGTCCGGCCATTCATCGGGAAGGCTCTCGACCTCCACCAGAACCTGGGCGCGGCGATTTTCAGGCATATGCAGCCCGTAATACGGCGCCCTGCCCGTCAGCGCGCAACAGAGATCGATGAAATCGCCATAGCGGTTGGTCCTGGCACCGATGACCGAATTGGCAAAGACGATGGCGTTGGATTCCGCCCAGGCGATCTGCGCGCCGAAACGCGGCCGGAACATCGTCTGATAGGGTGCGCAGGTAAAGGTCGGCATGCAGCCGAGTTCCTCATGCACCTTCATCAGCCGAGCACCGTTGGTGCCGATCTCCTCTTCACCACGGAAGAGTTCCGGGTGGATGAGATCGACCGAACCGACATTCAGCGTCGTCGGCACGCGGACGCGGCCCTTGAGTCGCACCAGGTGCTCGACGAAATCGAGGCTGACCTGGCCGAGATAGAGACAGCCGTCGATATGGGCGGCCTCGATATCGACAAAGCTCTCGGCGCCCACCGCCTCGGCAAAGCGGACGAGCAGCCGCATAGAGAAGGCTGCCGCCTCGCCATGCGTGCCGGCGAGGAGTTCGTCGTCAAAGGAGGTGAGTTGAAGTGCCATGATCCGGCTTAAGATGCCGGATCATTCGGTGTCAATCGTGGTTTGTTGCCCACAGCCAAGCGAACCTTGTCACCCGGCCTTGTGATTGCCCTTGGGAAACTGCCCGGCCAGCTCCTTGTACCAGTGACCGCTCTTCTTGATGGTGCGGACCTGGGTGTCGTAGTCGACATGAACGATGCCGAAGCGCATCCTGTAGCCTTCCGCCCATTCGAAATTGTCCATCAGGCTCCAGGCGAAATAGCCCTTCATCGGATAGCCCTCGGCGATCAGGTCGGCCGTGACGGAGAGGTGATCGGCGATATAGTCGAGCCGCGGTTGGTCATCGACCACGCCGTTTTCAACGTCCATATTGTAGCAGGCGCCGTTCTCGGTGATGTAGCAGTCCGGCAGCGCGTAGCGCGCGTTGACCGTCCGGATCAGGTCGCCGAGCGCCTGCGGGAAGACTTCCCAGCCGATATCGGTCTTGACGTCGCTGACCGGCTTGGCGCTGACCGTCGCCGGGAATTCGGCGCCTTCCGTCGGATCGTGGCTGACGCGCATCGGCGTGTAGTAGTTGACGCCCCACCAGTCGGTCTTCTGGCTGATCGTCGCCATGTCGCCATCCTCGATCTCCGGCATGCGGCTACCGAGCGCGGAGAGGAAGCTCTCCGGATATTCGCCCTTGAAGACCGGGCCGAAGAAGACGCCGTTGTGGAAATCGAAGGCACGGTCGGCCGCCGCCTTGTCTTCGGCGCTGTCGCTTCCGGCATAGACATGCATGGGGTTGATGACGATGCCGACCGGCAGTTTCGGCTGCTCCTCTCGGACGGTGGCGACGCCGAGGCCATGAGCGAGATTGGTGAAATGCAGCGCGCGAAGTGCTGCATCCATGTTGCGCTCGCCCGGCGCGTGGATGCCCCAGAGATGGCTGAGCCAGACCGAGCACCACGGCTCGTTGAAGGTGGCGACCGCATCCAACCGATCGCCGAGGCGGGAGATCACCGTCTTCGCATAGCGCTGGTAGGCATAGGCCGTCGAACGCGCCGTCCAGCCGCCGTCGCCCATGAGGGCCAGCGGCAGATCCCAATGATAGAGCGTCGCAAAGGCCTTGATATTGCGGGCCTTCAGGCCGTCGACGAGGCGGTCGTAGAAATCCAGCCCTTTCTCGTTGACCGGCCCTGTGCCCTCCGGAATGATGCGCGGCCAGGCAATCGAGAACCGATAGGCTTCGACGCCGAGGCTCTTGATCAGGTCGAGGTCTTCCTCCAGCCGATTATAGTGATCGCAGGCGATATCGCCGTTGTGGCCCTGGTAGACGCGACCCGGCATATTGGAGAAGGCATCCCAGATGGACGGCTTGCGGCCATCGGCCTTGGTGGCGCCCTCGATCTGGAAGGAAGCGGTCGCGACGCCGAAGAGGAAATCGCCGGGCAAGCGAGCGGCAAGGTTTTTTGGATCGATCATGAAAATCTCCGATCTACATTCGTCAGGGCTGCGGCACCTGAGTTCGGTAGCGGGTTTAGCCAAGTGAAATAGCCTTGTACAGAGCGTATATGGCAAGTCTGTAACGTTACAGATTTATGTCAGACACCTCCATTTGGCCATCGTAAGCGTTCCGCGCAAATACCGGATTGACAAGTAATTTTTGAATTTATATTCTAGAATAAGAATTCAAAAAAGAGGTTTGTTTTGTCCCGCCCCCGCTCCTACAACGAATCGTCCGTGCTAAAGGGCGCCATGCATGCTTTCCGCCGCGATGGATATCAGCGCGCCTCAATCCGGGATCTTGAGGATGCGACCGGCCTCAAGGCAGGCAGCATCTACAACAGCTTCGGCGACAAGGCGGGATTGTTCGATGCCGCTTTCGAGCACTACAACCAAGTTGTCCTCGGCGGCCGGATCGATCGGTTTGCTCCAGCCACCGCCGGCTTAGCGGGTTTGCGTGACCTTTTCACGTCGCTCATGCACGAGCCGAACGGCGAAAGCCACGGCTGCCTGATCACCAATTCGGCGGTGGAACTTGGCCGTAGCGAGGACGCTTACCGTCACGTGCACACAGGCCTGGACATGCTTTTCAAGGTCTTTGCCGAGCGACTGGTGGCAGCACGGCACGACGGCAGCCTGCGCGCCGACATCGACCCGGTGTTGGCGGCCACGAAGTTGCTGGCCCTTTATCAGGGTCTGCTGGTCCTTGTTCGCGCAGGACAAGACAAACCTGCGCTTGAGCGGCTCGTCGCCGCGGAATTTCATGAATTGGAGGCTCACTATGACATCTGAAGCACTGTGGAAACGATATGCGGCGGTTTGGTCGATGGAAGACGAAGAGCGCAAAACCGAGCTTGCAGCCTGCCTTGCCGGTGACGCAACCTATTGCGATCCGAATGGCCTCATCCACGGACCGGGGGAACTTTCGACATATATGGGCCATTTCCAGCAGAGCGCTCCGGGTGGACAGTTCCAGATTCGCTCGGTCCTCCACCATCACGGCCGATCACTGGCCCATTGGGCGCTGCACGGACCCGATGGCAGCATATTGCAGGCGGGCACAAGCTTTGCCACTATCACAGAGGATGGTCGCTTGCGCGATATCAGCGGCTTCTTTTACCCGGCGGAGCAACGTGTCCAAGCATGAGCATCGCCGCCGCGCTTGATCTGGCCCGCGAGGTTGCAGAGCGCATCCAAGGCATCGGGCCGGTTTCGGTCTCGCGTTTTTTCGGTGGTGCTGCACTGAAAGCAGACGGCGTCCAATTCGGTTTCGTCGTGAAGGGCTCTCTCTATCTGAGAGTCGACAGCGAAGGGCGCCCCGTCTTCGAAACAATGGGTGCGTTGCCGTTTCAATATTCGAGCAGTTCGAAGACGGTGACGGTGGCACGTTATTATGAAGCACCGGCTGAGATCATGGATGACCCCGATACACTTTCCCTCTGGGCCAGTCGCGCCCACGCAGCGGCTTTCGCGCAAAAACGAGGGACCGCTGAGCATGGCTATCGCAGGCGCAGCGTCCGCGATAGCCATGAAGCAATCAAAATCGCTTAGACCTTGATCCAGGCCCCGTTGCGCTTGGACGACTGGACGCAGGCATCGACGAACACCATGCCCTTCATGCCATCGTCGATTGTCGGATAGATGACAGCCGGATCGACGGTCTCGCCTTTGCGCCGGGCGAAGATGGCGCGGGCGGCCTCGGTGTAGATATTGGCGAAGCCTTCGAGATAGCCTTCCGGGTGGCCCGACGGGATGCGCGAGACGCGCGCGGCGGACGGGCCGGAACCGGCGCCGGCACGGGTGATCAGCCGCTTCGGCTCGCCGAACGGCGTGTACCAGAGGTAGTTCGGGTCCTTCTGCGTCCATTCGAGACCGCCCTTGGTGCCATAGACGCGGACCATCAGGCCGTTCTCGTGGCCGGGAGCAACCTGGCTGCACCAGAGCATGCCCTTGGCGCGCTGGCCGTCCGTTTCCTTGAAGCGCATCATCACATGGGCGTTATCATCCAGCGCCCGGCCTTCGACGAAACTGTCGAGATCGGCGGCAAGCTCTTCCAGTTCCAGACCGGAAACGAAGGCGCCGAGATTGTAGGCATGGGTGCCGATGTCGCCGGTCGAGCCGCCGGCCCCGGACTTGGACGGATCGGTTCGCCAGGCGGCCTGCTTCTGGCCAGACTGTTCGATGTTTTCCGTCAGCCAGTCCTGCGGATATTCCATCTGCACCAGCCGCACCGCGCCGATATCGCCATTCGCGACCATCGCGCGGGCCTGGCGGACCATCGGATAGCCGGTGTAGTTGTGGGTGAGCACGAACAGAGCGTCGCTCTCCTCGGCCAGCTTCTTCAGCTTCTTCGCGTCGGCAAGCGTCGAGGTCAGCGGCTTGTCGCAGATCACGTGGATGCCGCGCTTCAAAAATTCCTTGGCAGCTTCGTAGTGCACATGGTTCGGCGTGACGATGGCGACTGCCTCGATGCCGCTTTTCAGCTTGGCCTCGCGGATCGCCATTTCCTTGAAATCGGAATAGCTGCGCGACGGGTCGAGACCGAGTTCGGCGCCGGAAGCCTTGGCCTTTTCCGGGGTGGACGACAGGGCGCCGGCGACCAGCTCGAAATGATCGTCGAGGCGCGCCGCCATACGGTGAACCGCGCCGATGAACGCGCCCGATCCGCCGCCGACCATGCCGAGGCGAATGCGTTTTTCCCGAACCTCTGTGGTTCCTTCGATTGCCATGTTGTTCTCCTTGGATGTGTTTTGTGTTTGTGGAGAGTTTTACCCCCCCTCTGTCGGCAACGCCGACATTTCCCCCACAAGGGGGGAGATCGTTCGGGTTCCACCTCCCCCTTTGAGGTGGGAGGTCGCAGCGAAGCTGCGGGTGGGGGTGATCCATCAGACGTCGCGAAAGGTCACCCCACCCCGGCACTCTGCGCCGACCCTCCCCCTCAAGGGGAGGGTAGAAGATCACAGCCCCAGCATGCGCCGGTTGGCCGCTTCGTCGGTGCCGCTGTCGGCGAAGTCGTCGAAGGCCTTTTCGGTGACGCGGATGATGTGATGCTTGACGAATTCAGCGCCTTCCCGCGCGCCGTCTTCCGGATGCTTCAGGGCGCATTCCCATTCGACCACGGCCCAGCCGTCGAAATCGTTGGCTGCCATCTTGGAGAAGATCGCGCCGAAATCGACCTGGCCATCGCCGAGCGAACGGAAGCGACCGGCCCGGTTGACCCAGCCCTGATAGCCGCCATAGACGCCCTGCCGGCCGGTCGGATTGAACTCGGCATCCTTGACGTGGAACATCCGGATGCGGTCCTTGTAGATGTCGATGTTTTCGAGATAGTCGAGGCACTGCAGCACGTAGTGCGAGGGATCGTAGAGCATATTGGCGCGGGTATGGTTGCCGGTGCGCTCCAGGAACATCTCGTAGGTGATGCCGTCATGCAGGTCTTCGCCGGGGTGGATCTCGTAGCAGACGTCGACGCCGCAATCTTCGGCATGGTCGAGGATCGGCTTCCAGCGGCGGGCAAGCTCGTCAAAGGCGGTCTCCACCAGGCCGGCCGGGCGCTGTGGCCAGGGATAGACGAAGGGCCAGGCAAGCGCGCCGGAAAAGCTCGCCATCGCGTTGAGGCCGAGATTTTTCGACGCCGTCAGCGCCAGCTTGACCTGATCGACGGCCCACGCCTGCCGCGCCTTCGGATTGCCGCGGACTTCGGGCGCAGCAAAACCGTCGAAGGCTTCGTCATAGGCGGGGTGGACGGCAACGAGCTGCCCCTGAAGATGGGTCGAGAGTTCGGTCACCTCGATGCCGTTGTCGCGCGCAGTCCCGGCGAACTCGTCGCAATAGGTCTTCGATTCCGCCGCTCGTCTCAGGTCGATGAGCCGGCCGTCCCAGCTCGGCACCTGCACGCCCTTGTAGCCGCAATCGGCGGCCCATTTGGTGATCTCTCCCCACGAGTTGAACGGGGCGGCATCGCCGGCGAATTGAGCGAGAAAGAGCGCGGGGCCCTTGATGGTCTTCATCTGTCGTCTCCTCCGTCGAAAGAAGGGCCGCTCATCCCGGCCACATCGATCAAATCTTGAAAAACCTCTCCGTCGCACGCCAATATAGTAGCAACGGCTTAACCTGAAACGTTGCAGGACGCCCGGAAGCTATCATGTTTGCGTCACTGGGCAATCAGCTTCGACATAAAATTTCGAGAACGTCGGGCAATCACGGTGACAATGAAAAGCTGCCCGCCGCATCGCGCGACAGGCAGCCCAAGCGTCAGATCAGCATCAGAACGGCGAATCCGGGAAGTAGAAGTCCTTCGCATTATCCTTGGTGATCAGCGTCGCATCGATGGTGTAGACGCCGCGAACCGGGACCTGGCCGTAGAAATTGGCAACCGTCATCTCGAGCGCGGTACCGACCATTGCCGGCGGATAGAGCACGTCGACCGGGATCATCTTGTCGCCGTCCATGACCTTCTTGACCATATCCTTCGAGCCGGCGCCGGCCACGACATACTGGATGTCCGTGCGCTTGGCCTGCTCAATCGCCTGCAGCACGCCGACTGCCATGTCGTCGTCCTGGCACCAGACCACGTCGATCTTAGGGTACTTGGTCAGATAATCCTGCATGACCTTGAAGGCGTCGTCGCGGTTCCAGTTGCCGAACTGGCGATCGAGGACCTTGACGTTGGAGCCTTCGATGCCCTTGTCGAAACCGTCCTGGCGCTGCTGGTCGATCGGGATCGGCAGACCGCGGATGACGACGACTTCTGCTTCCGGCGTCGTTGCCTTGATATATTCGCCCGCCGTCTGGCCCATCGCCGGGTTGTTACCGGCGATGTAGAGGTCGCGAACGGAGTTGTCGTTGACGCTCGGCGCGCGGTCGACGAGCGTAACGAACGTGCCCTTGCCCTTGACTTCCTTGATGGCGTTGACCAGCGGATCCGGATCGGACGGCAGGATGACAAGGGCGTCGATGCCCTGAGTCTCGAGGTCCTGCACGGCATTGGCCTGACTTGCCGGGTCCGGCGACGTCTTGACGATGACGTTGAGGCCCGGATGCTGCTCCATCAGGAGCTTGGCGACCCGCTCGGCATGGAACACGACGCCAGCGGTCCAGCCATGGTCGGCGGCCGGGATCGAAACGCCGATCGTGACCTTCTTCTGCTCCTGCGCGTGGGCAACGCCGGTCAGCGCCATGATGGCGACGGCTGCAACGCCCATTAGTCCTTTACGCATGTTTCTCTCTCCCTGGTGAATGCGGGTCTTGCAGTCTTCTTGACCGGGCGACCCATGAACCCGGTTGTTCACGATTTCCGCACAAGCGAGCGCTGAACGAGCATCGCGATGATGATGATCGCACCCTGGATGGCGCCGATCAGATACTCGCTGATGAAATTGGAAAGCAGCATGATGTTGCCGACGAGTTCGAGGATGAAGGCGCCGCAGATCGTGCCCCAGACACGTCCCGCCCCGCCTTTGAGCGCCGTGCCGCCGACCACGACGGCGGTGATCGCCTGCAGCTCCCAGAGGATGCCGGTCGTCGCCGATGTCGACCCGAGCCGCGGTACGTAGAGAAGCACGGCGATCGCAACGCACAGCCCCTGGATGACGAAGGCGATGGTGCGCACGCGGTTGACCGGGATGCCGGAATAGCGGGCGACGTCGCTGTTGGAACCGACCGCCACAACATGCCGGCCATAGCGGGTGCGATAAAGAACGAATGCGGCAACGCCGGTGACCGCAAGAATGACCGCGATGGGAACCGGCATGCCGAGGATCGAGCCGAAATAGGCGGGACGGTACATTTCCTGAAGTTCCGGCTCGCGCAGCGTGATCGCCCCGCCCTGCGACAGCCAGGTCGTCAGGCCGCGGTAGATGCCCATCGTGCCAAGGGTCGCGATAAATGGCTCGATGCGGCCCACCGTTGTGATGAGGCCGTTTGCCAGCCCGCAGAGGGCGCCTGCAATCACCGTGAAGAGAACGGCCGCTGTCAGCATCAGGGCCGGATCGGCAATGACACCCGAATTCATGAACAGGATCATCAGGCTTGCGACAAAGGCAACCATCGAACCCACGGACAAATCCAGATCGCCCGAGGAGATGACGAAGGTCGCGCCGACCGCGATGATGGCGATGAAGGCGCTGCGGGTCGCGACATTGGCGAGGTTGGTGATGCCGATGAAATTCGGATTGACGATCGCGCCGAGAATGAGGAGCAGCACCAAGGCCGCGAAGGGTGCGACAGCCCGAAGGTCGATATCCCGCCAGGTCCGGCGCCGGATTTCCCGGGTTTCCTCGTTCACGCTCATATCCAAACCAACCTCCCGTCCCATTCTCTCTGGGATTTTCTTCTCTTGTCGCGTCTTCGCGCGCGGTCAGGCGACCGCCTTTTTCTTCAGTCCCGCCGCGTAGCGCATGATCTCCTGCTCGGAAATCTCGTCGCCTTCCAGCATGCCGACGATCCGCCCTTCGCGCATGACCGCGACACGCGTGCATAGACCGATCACCTCCGGCATTTCGGACGACACGACGATGATCGAGCGGCCGTCGCGGGCAAGTGCCGAGATGAAATGATAGATCTGCTGCTTGGTGCCGACATCGATGCCGCGGGTCGGCTCGTCGATGATGATGATGTCGGGCTCGGTTTCCATGACCTTGGCGAGAAGCAGCTTCTGCTGGTTGCCGCCCGACATGCGACCGGCGGGCACGTTTCCGTCGCGTACCCGGATATCGAAGCGACGGCGCGCCCGCTCCAGCGCGGATGCCTCGCTCGCGGGACTGAGATAGCCGAGCTTGCCGTGCTTCTCCAGCGACTGCAGCGTCAGGTTGGCGGTCATGCGCGAATTGAGGAGCAGCCCCTTGGACTTGCGGTCCTTGGTCATGTAGGCGAGGCCGCAACGGTTTGCCGCATGCACATCGCCGGACGGTACGGCCTCCCCCTTGATGATCACCTCGCCGGAGGAGCGCGACCTCAACCCCGCCACCGCCTCCATCAACTCCGTGCGACCCGAGCCGATCATGCCGGAAAAGCCGAGGATCTCGCCCTTGCGCACCTCGAAGCTCGCATTGCGGACATAGCCGGTCGTAAGGGCGTTGACGCTGAGCGTGATCTCCTCATCGACATCAGGCTCGCTCTTGGCCGGATAGAGTTTCGAAAGCTCGCGACCCACCATCAGCTGGGCGATCGATTCACCGTCGAGCATCGCCGTCGGCGACGTCTTGATCCATTGGCCGTCACGCAGGACCGTGACCCGGTCCGTCAGCTCCATGACCTCATCGAGCTTGTGCGACACGAAGACGAAGCTCGTGCCCTGATCGCGCAGCTTGCGCACCTGCCTGAACAGGAAATTGGTCTCCTCGCGCGAGAGCACCGCAGTCGGCTCATCCATGAACACCACCCGCGCATCGCGGCTGATGGCCTTGGCGATTTCCACCATCTGCTTGTCGGCGATGGAAAGCGTGCTGATCATCGCGTTTTCATCGACATGCGAGCCGAGGAGATCAAGGACGCGGCGCGCTTCGGAGCGCATGTACTTGCGGTCGAGCACACCGAAGCGGGTGACTTCGCGACCGAGAAACAGGCTCTCGGTGACGGTCAGGTGCTCGGCCAGATTGAATTCCTGATGGATGATGACGATGCCGAGCGCCTCGGCCGCACCGTTCGGCGGCAGCTTGACCGGATTGCCGTCGAGAATGATTTCGCCGGAGGTCGGCTGCTCGAAGCCGGACAGGATCTTGACGAGGGTCGACTTGCCGGCGCCGTTCTCGCCCATTAGCGCATGGATCTCGCCGGCGCGCAGGTCGAAATTGACGCTGAAGAGCACCTGCACGCCGCTGAACGACTTGCTTATTCGCCTCGCGGACAGCACCACCGTGCCGGCGTCGACGGTCTCCGAACCCATCACGTCCTCCCCTGCGGCTCCCATCCGCTTGAACGTTGTGTAAACCTTTACATAGATCATGTAAAGGTTTACATCTGGGCACAACACAGAATTTCTGAGGCCGCCCTTTGACCTCAGGGGAAGTCTGTGTAGTGTCCCGCCGAGCTAACAAGGCAGAGCGCAGTGTCGAATTCCACGCCGGCAACAATCGAGGACGTCGCCCGCATCGCCGAGGTTTCGATCGCGACGGTCTCGCGGGCCATCCACATGCCGGAGAAGGTGGCGAACTCGACGCGACTCAAGGTAAACCAGGCGATTGCCGTAACCGGCTACACCACCAATGCCATGGCGCGCAGCCTGAGGCTTGGCCGGTCGAACATGATCCTCGTCGTGGCGCCCGATATCGGCGACCCGAACTTCTCCAACATTCTGGTCGGGCTCGAGAACGAGGCGCGATCGCATGGCTACGGCGTGCTGATCGGCCATACGCAGAACGATGCCCAGCGCGGGTTGGAATATCTGAAGTTTCTCAACTCCAACCAGGCGGCCGGGCTCATCCTGTTCACCGGCATCCTGCCGTTCGGCCACCAAGCCATGACAGCGCGCCTGCCGCCCAGCGTCGGCGTCTTCGAACCGGTGTACAACGGCGGCATTCCCTATGTCGGCGTCGATGATACCGAAGGCGCGCGCAAGGCGGTCGACCTTCTGCTTGCCGAAGGCCATCGCAAGATCGCCTTTATCGGCGACTCGCGCACCCGGCTGGCCTATAGCCGGCGGCGCACGGGCTATGAGGCAGGACTGGACGCAGCCGGCGTCGGTGCCGATCTTCGCATCGTGCTCGAAGGCGACGGCACGATCGAAAGCGGGCGGCTGGCAGTCGAGCAGCTTTTCATGCGCGATACGCTGCCGACGGCCTTCATGTGCGTCAACGACCAGACCGCGATCGGCGTGATGATCGGCCTTGCCGCGCGCGGCTATGATATACCGCGGGACTTTTCGGTGACCGGCTTCGATGACGTGCCGCAGGCCGTCTTCATGTCCCCGGCGCTCACCACGATCCGCCAGCCACGGACGCTGATCGGCAAGCATGCGATGGCGCTGCTACTGGAACTTCTCTCCGACGGCCAGCCGGCCGAAACGGAAATCCTGTTGCGCCCCGATCTCGTCGTCCGGAACTCGGTTTCAGCGCCGTCGCGCCAATGGATGAAGCGGTGACCTCGAAGGCCACGCCGCGATCGGTCTTCAAGGCGAAGCGTCAGTATCTGTTCTGTTGGCTTGATTAAAGTCAAAGCCTTCATTGCGGCAGCGGCGGCATGCGGTTGCGTCGCGAATGACAGCCAGTGGCCGGCCCGCTGCGGACCTTGCTGACGCCGCGCGTGACGTCAAGGTAGAGTACTAATCCCGCTTGTCCCCGAATGGAAAGATCGTTTTCCAATCGTCCTTCATGTCGACGACAGTCCAGCCATTGTCCCTGGCGGCGTCGAGCGACTTGTCGAGATGGCCGATAGAGGAATTGCGGTCGTAGGCCCATTCGCGGATGTCATCGGTGTGATGCACGATGAGCGCCAACCGGCGTCCCCCTCCGCCTGACGCCCATTGCAGCATCTGGAGATCACCGTCCGAGTTGCCGAATGCAGCGATGGGACGACGGCCAATGTGTTCATGGATGCCAACGGGCTTGCCCGCCTTGTCGTCAATGAAATTGATCTCTGGCAGCCGCATCAGTACAGGCACGCCGCCACGCATCAGGAAATCTGTCTTGCCACTGCTGCCGACGACCTGCTCCGGCGGGATACCATAGACCGTCTCCGACCAAGGACGCATGAAGTCGATGCCGCCGCCGGAGACGATGAAGGTCTTGAAACCATTGTCCCGCAAATAGGTCAGCACCTCCAGCATCGGCTGGTAGACCATCTCCGTGTAGGGGCGCTTGGTCACCGGGTGCCTGGCGGTGCCAATCCAGTCGCGGACGATCTGGTCGAACTCATCGGTGGTCATGCCTGAATGTGTGGCCGCGACAATCTGCATGATCGCCGGCTCGCCACCCGAGAGCGCGGTCTTCATATCACCCTTCAGCAGCGAGGCGAAGGGGTCGTTCGTCTTCCACTCGGGATGCTGCGGGGCGAGTACCTTGACGCGGTCGAGAGCGAACAGAAGCTGGAAATACATGGGCTGCTCGGCCCATAGCGTTCCATCATTGTCAAAGGTAGCGATACGCTCGTCGACCGGAACAAAGTCCGGTGAACCTTCCTTTGTCACCGTCTCGACAAAGGCCACGATTGCCTGCTTGGCCGCCGTGTCATTCCAGGATGGCAATGGGTCCGCGCCGTTTGCCGTGGCAGGTGGCACCACTGCTGTTGCGGCCAGCATCAACAAGGCCGAGATTTTCAACATCAGCCGCCGTGAAATATCTGTCATCGTCCCCTCCCAATGTTTTCTGCCTGCCATGTTCTAATGCGTTAGACGTCGTATCTGGGTCAGCAAAGCTGTTACGCGGCTAGGACATCCACGGTTACAAACTCCAAAAGGACAAACGGGCAGCCCTTCCGGGCCGCCCGTCGTCTTGACCGTTCTCGACTAGTTGCCTGGCTTGTTCTTGACCGCCGCGTCGATCTGCCTCTTCACAGCATCCAGGTTGAAGGAGGCCGGGTCCTGCATCGGCGGGTAGTCAACCGCCGTGAGGGCAAGTTTGGCGACTTCCTCCTGAACACTGACGAAGCGCCAGAACTCGCGAGCAAAGAAGTCATTCATGTAGCCTCCACCGAGGTCATTGAGGTTTTGCTCGCCAATCGATGGTGTCCGCTCGAATGGATCCTGACGGATATTGACCATCGTGGGCATGTCCGTTGTTACCTTCGCACCAGGCCAACCCTGCGGCTGTTGATAGAACTGGAACTTGAAGTCACCGATGCGAACTGCACCCAGATGGGGGCCGCCGAAGTAGAAAAATTCATTGCGCGCGGACGGCCCTTTGCCCTGCAGCAGGTCCAGCTGGTTGTAGCCGTCGAGGTGGTTCTTGTAGGTCTGCTCACCCAGCTTCACGCCCTTGAGCAACTGGTCGGTGATGTCGGGGTTGCCGGCTGCGGCCACGAGCGTGGGGAACCAATCCAGGGCCGAGTAGATGCCGTTCTCGACCGTGCCCGGCTTGATCTTGCCCGGCCAGCGGATGATGGCCGGCGCACGGAAGCCGCCTTCCATCACGGTACCCTTGGTGCCCTTGAACGGGGTCATGCCGCCGTCGGGCCATGTAAACACCTCCGCCCCATTGTCGGTGGTGAAAACGACGATGGTGTTGTCAGTCTCGCCCGCATCCTCCACGCATTTCAGGATGGTGCCGACGCTGTCATCCAGCTGTGCCATGCCAGCTTCTTCGAGGCCGTAGTTGGTGTCGCTGTTCATCAGGGCCTGATATTTGGGCGACAGAAATGTCCAGACGTGCATGCGCGTCGTGTTGTGCCAGACAAAGAACGGTTTTCCGTCGGTTTTGGCTTTGTCCATGAAGTCGCACGAAGCCTTGACCAGCACTTCATCGAAGGTTCCCATGTCGTATTTGGCCTTGGGCATGATGTCATGCATGTTCGGCACGTTGGACATGTCGGGGAAAGGCGCCAGGGGACCCTCGTCCACGATCCTCTGCTTGCCGATCTTGCCCCAACGCGGCTGCTCGGTCGTGTCGTCCGTATCCGTTGCAAAGCTGTGCACTACATTGCGCGGCCCGACTTTGTCACGGTACGACTGGTCATTCGGGAACGAATACCAGTAGGGGTCTGACATCGCGTCGAGGTGATAGAGGTACCCGAAGAACTCATCAAAGCCATGCAGTGTCGGCAGAAACTTGTTCAAATCGCCGAGATGATTCTTGCCGAACTGGCCGGTGGCGTAGCCCTCGGTTTTGAGGACTGCGGCGAGGGTCACCGCCTTATCCGGCATGCCGACGTCCGCGCCAGCCTGACCGACGGTCGTCAGGCCTGTGCGCAATGGGATCTCACCGGTGATGAAACTCGCCCGGCCCGCCGTGCAACTCGCCTCGGCATAATAGTCGGTGAACATCATGCCCTCGGCGGCGAGCCTGTCGAGGTTGGGCGTCTTCCCGGACATTATGCCCCGGTGATACGCACCGATATTGAACCAACCAACGTCATCACCCATGATGACAACGATGTTGGGTTTTGGCTGCTGTTCCTGCGCGACTGCCGGTGCACCTATTGCGGTTGCGATGGCGGAAGCCAGCATACCAAAGCAAAGGTTTCTCGTGGTACTCATGGTTTACATCCTCCGTTTGCGTTTGCCCATGGCTCGGCACGATCGGGATTGCCCTCTTAGAGCAGAAGGATCTCCCCATCCTCTCGGTCGGGACGATTTGATGTTGTGACACTACGCGGCGCGGCGCCGCAGGAAGATCGGGTATTTTGGGTTTGTGAATGCCGCTCTGATTACTCGCCCAAAGGCTGGCGACAGGCGTAACCGCCATCGAGCGTCGATGGCCAGCAATGAGATATTTGCTATGGCGTCTGCCTGATTGTCAGCAGTCGTCCTGGGTGCGAGTATTGCACATCTTCGCCTTCGCCACCAGATTGAAGGCCCGCGTTGCAACACTTCGGTGCATCGGTGCCCTGGTGTATGACGTGTCCTACAATGCCAGCTCCAAGGGACTACGGCCACGCAACCCTTTTTCCATGCGATCGGAGTGTCTGCATCTGGCGAAGCGTTGCACTCTGGTTGTCAGAACATTACCCGACGGGCGTTACCTAGCCCGCATCATGTCCGAATTGCGGCACAAAAGCTGCCGCAGCTTCTCGCAATCGCTGGCCCGCAGCATTGCCACATCAGGTCGCAAAAGAGCCGGGAAGCTTCCGCTACCCGGTTCTTCTCGAAAATCAAGCCTGCATCAGACGTAGCGGTTGACGACGTTTTCCAAGAGTTCCTGCTTGCCGGATTTCGGCTGCGGATTGATGTCCCTGGTCTCGACATAGTCGGCGATTTCTGCCAGCGAATATTCGCCGCGCAGCATCTTCTGGCTTTCGGCCGAGTCCCAGCCGGCATAGCGATCGGCGAGCGGCTGCGACAGAGCCTTGTCCTCGATCATCTTCGCGGCAGCCTTCAGACCACGGGCACAGCAATCCATGCCGCCGATATGGCCGATCAAAAGATCCGCCGGATCGAGCGACTGGCGGCGCAGCTTACTGTCGAAGTTGGTGCCGCCGGTCTTGAAACCGCCGCCTGCCAGCACATGGTAGTAGGCGAGCGCCATTTCCGGAACGTTGTTCGGGAACTGGTCGGTATCCCAGCCGGACTGGTAGTCGTTGCGGTTCATGTCGATCGAGCCGAAGATGCCGAGCGCGTTGGCGAGCGCCAGTTCATGCTCGAAGGAATGGCCGGCAAGGATCGCATGCCCCTGCTCGATATTGACCTTCACTTCGTTTTCGAGCCCGTTCTTCTTCAGGAAGCCGTAGACCGTCGCGACGTCGTAGTCATACTGGTGCTTGGTCGGCTCCTGTGGCTTCGGCTCGATCAGGATCGTCCCCTTGAAGCCGATCTTGTGCTTATATTCGACGACGAGGTTGAGGAAGCGGCCGAGCTGGTCGAGTTCGCGCTTCAGGTCGGTGTTGAGCAGGGTTTCATAGCCTTCGCGACCGCCCCAGAGAACGTAGTTCTCGCCGCCGAGCTTTTGCGTCGCGTCCATGCAGGTCTTCACCGTCGCAGCCGAGAACGCGAAGACGTCCGGATCCGGATTGGTGGCGGCACCCGACATGAAGCGGCGGTTGGAAAACAGGTTCGCCGTACCCCAAAGCAGCTTGACGCCGGTCGCGGCCTGCTTCTCAGCGAAATAGTCAACGATCTCATTGAGATTTTTCGTGTTCTCGGCGAAGTTCTTGCCTTCCGGGCGCACGTCGGCGTCGTGGAAGCAGTAGTAAGGCGAGCCAAGCAGCGAGAAGAATTCGAAGGCGACATCGGCCTTCAGCTTCGCGGCCTGCATCGTGTCCTCGAACCAGGGGCGCAGGAAGGTCTGGCCACCGAAGGGGTCGCCACCCGGCCAGGTGAAGGTGTGCCAGTAGGCAACGGCAAAGCGCAGGTGATCTTCCATACGTTTGCCGAGAACGATCTCGTCCGGCTGGTAGTGGCGGAAAGCCAGCGGATTGGTGCTGTCGGGCCCTTCATATTTGATCTTGGCGATATCGCCGAAGAAACCGGTACTCATGGGAATATCCTCTCTGTCTTTTATTTGAACGGTGTCAGTAGGCGTCGCGGATCGCGGGATAAAGCCGCCGATAACGCTGATAGGCATCTTCGTACGCCCCCCGCAGCGAGGCGTCGGGCTGTACGGTTTCGGCGGTTGCGGGTGCTGTGAAAACCGACAGCGGATCGGCCTTGGTCGCGGCAACGAGGCCGAGGCGGGCGGCACCGAAGGCCGCGCCGAAATCGCCGTCAGCCGGCACATCGACGGGAATGCCGAGCGCGGTTGCAATCGACTTCAGCCAGTAGCGCGAACGCGAACCGCCGCCGATGGCAGTGACGCGGGAAAGATTGGTGCCGGCTGCCCGCAGGGCTTCCAGGCTATCCCGCAGCGCAAAGGAAACACCTTCGAGCACGGCCTGAGTGAGGACCATACGACTGCTTTCATGGCCGAGCCCGGCGAAGACGCCGCGGATGGCAGCATCGTTGTGCGGCGTGCGTTCGCCGGAAAGGTAAGGCAGGAAGGTCACGCCGGAAGGCGCCTTGAGCGTGTCGCCCAGTTCCGCGGCTAGCTCGCCGGCACTCTTGCCGGTGACGCCGGAATGCCAGTTGAGCGCATCGGTGGCCGACAGGATGACGCCCATCTGGTGCCATGTATTGGGAAGCGCGTGGCAAAAGGCGTGCACGGCGCTTGCAGGATTGGGCAGGTAGCTGGAATTGGCGGCGAACAGCACGCCGGAGGTACCGAGCGAGACGAAGGCATGGCCCTCGCCGACGGTACCCATGCCGCAGGCGGACGCCGCATTATCACCAGCACCGCCGGCAACGACGACACCCGAGCCCATGCCCCACTGCGCGGCGAGGCCGCTTTTCAGCGCGCCCCCTGCCTCGGTGCCCTCGACGAGGCTCGGCATCTGCCGCTCCTTGAGGCCGGTTGCCGAAAGCAGGCTTTCCGACCAGGCGCGCCTGCCGGTATCAAGCCAGGCGGTGCCGGCGGAATCCGACATTTCGGAAATATGCTCGCCGGTGAGCCACAGACGCAGGTAATCCTTGGGCAAAAGGACCCAGCGGACTTTGGCGAAGATTTCCGGCTCGTTCTCGGCGACCCAGACCAGCTTCGGGGCGGTAAACCCGGGAAAGACGATGTTGCCTGTCTGGGCACGGAACTGCGGATCGGCATCAAGCGCGGCGGCCTGCTTGAAGCTGCGCGTATCGTTCCAGAGGATGCAGGGGCGCAGCACCTTGTCCTCGGCATCGAGCAGCGTCGCGCCATGCATGTGGCCGGAGAGGCCGATACCCTTGACGGCCGCAAGTGCCGCCGGATGGGACGCCTTAAGCCCGGCGATCGCCTCCCCCGTTGCCCGGATCCAGTCTGCCGGATCCTGCTCCGACCAGCCGGGATGCGGACGCGAGACGTCCATGGCAGCGGATGCCGAACCGACGACCCGCTGGCTGTCATCAATCAACAGCGCCTTTACCCCGGACGTGCCGAGGTCGATCCCCAGATACATGAAGGTCTCCCTAAACTTCTTCGCCCTGTTCGGGCTTGTGGTTTTCGTCGCCCTCGTCGAAGGGCAGGTTGTCCTTGAGGAAAATGTCGATGTAGATGCGCTCCTGCGCGCCAATGACCGGGACGCCATCGGCCTTGGCCTTCAACACCCGCACGGCGCTGCGCACCTCATGGCCGGCATCCTGATTGAGAACGGCGTCGATCAGCCCCTCGTTCAGCGCCGCGCGCGTATGCCGGGTCAGTTCATGGGCAATGACGCAGACACGTGGGGCGTTCTTTCGCTGCTTCAAGGCGGCGATCAGGCCGCGATTGCCGGCACCGAGGCTGTAGATACCGATGGTCCCGGGCGCCGCGGCAAGCGCCGCGCTGACCAGCTGTTCCGTCAACACGGGATCATCCTGTCCCTCGATAACCGGCAGCAGCATGTGGCCGGGAAAGTCCTCGCCCATGACCGCGCGAAATCCGTCGAGGCGTTCGCGATGGTCGCGCACCAGCATCGAACCGGCAAGCACTGCGACCGGACCGGGCCGGCGGCCGAGAAAGCGACCCATCAGGCTTGCCGCCGTTCGCCCTGCCGCGACGTTGTCCACGCCGGCGAAATGATCGCGCGCCGAACCGGCCAGATCGGAAACCAGCGTCACCACCGGAATGCGGTCAGCCCGCAAGCGGTTTACGGCAGCGATCACATCCGGGGATTCGACGGCCACCACCGCCACGCCCGCCGGTGCCGTCGCACGGACCTCGTCGAGCGCAGCAGCCAGGGCCTGGGCGTTGAACGCAGGGACCTTGACGATGGAAATGACCGTCCGCTCCAGCGGTGCGCGGCTCATCTCCGCGCGCACCTCCTCTTCAAGGCCGCGCATGAAGGAGTTATCGCCCGAGGGCAGAATGAAGACGAAGGGGTAGACACGGCTTTTGGCGAGGTTCGCCGCGGCGACGTCGCGGACGTAGCCGATGCGCTCGATCGCTTGCTCGACCCTTTCGCGCGTCACGTTGCGGACGCCTGCGCGCTGGTTCAAGACCCTATCGACGGTCGCAAGACTGACTCCTGCCGCAGCGGCAATATCGTGAACTGTCGGGCGCATGTTTCCTCCGCAAGAACCCTTAATGGAAAATCTGAGGTACGTAAATCAGAAAATTATCCTACGCATTTGAAAGCGCTTTGGGTTTGACACTTCGCGCCGCGCTAGGCAAGACGTTTACTAAAGGCGTTCGTGAAGGCAACACCGCTGCCATTTCGCCCTGCCTGCGCGAGCGCCACATCCATATAGTGATTTGTGATATGGACGAGCGCAAAGCCGCCCATGAATGTCGCAACCGGCTTGAACAGATCGAGGCCTGCGTGCCTGTAGATCATCGGTGTTTCGTGCTCATGCCCGTGAAACAGGCCAACGACATTGTAGCCCTTCAGCACGGCGAGCAAGGCGGCGCGTTCGTCGTCGGTCCACCAATGGGGATTGCCCGCCCCTTCGCCGTCAAAGGTCATTTTCGCCGGATCCCATTTCTCCAGTGAAAACCCGTCCCAGCCATAATGCTGGAACAGCATCACCGGCCGGCCGTCGGCCGCGAAATCGGCGAGATCCTGCTTCAGCCAGTCCAACCCGCTGACAGCGCCCTTGTTCGTGTCACCGCCAAAGCGCTGCAGCTGCACCAGATGCAGGCCGCCCCAGTCCCAGGAGTAGTTGTCGGAATCAATGTCGTAGTTCGCGACCGGCACCGGCGGCTTGTAGAACACGGTCTGGCGATGATTGAGCTCGACATAGTCGCGCAGTTCGCGCCGGTACCAGTCGACATGCGGCGGCGCGCCGTCCTGGTCGAGGTCATGATTGCCAAGGCCGTTGTAGACCGGATAGTGCACGCGGTCCGGGCCGGTGCCCTGCTGATAGCGGCTGGAAAACTGCAACAGCTGGTGGCCCTCGCCGGGCACCCTCACCTGCCCGCCGCCATCATCGGTCATGTCGCCGCCGATGACGATGCCGAGCGGCGCGGCGATCTTCTGGCCCCCGCCAGCGAGCCCGGTCGCAACACCACCGATTTCCGTTGGCCAGCTATAGTCCGTGATGCGATTGAGCGCCGCCACATGCCGCAAAAGATTGGCATCCGTCTTCCCCTCCTTTTCACAGTGGGGGCTGAGCGCGTCGGTAGAAACAAGGCAGGCATGGACATCCGCGGTGAAGATGAATGTCGCATCGATCGGCAGAGACGGAGATTTCGCAGCGACCGCGGAGAATGCGGGACCGGCGGACGGCAGGACAAAGAGACCGGCGAATTTTTTGAGAAATGACCGTCTGCAGAGCGGGAGAAGAACGTCGTCATCCATGCAAAATGCCCTGAAGGATTGCCTTCAGGGCATTCTGACGGATGATTCAAACGGCGTACAGATAATGGTTCGCGGTTGCGATTGTCGTCAATGACCACCCCCGCCGCCGCTTGGCGCTGCCTGCGGCTTCTTGATCAGGAACGCGCAGACGACCAAGGCTCCGAACAGGCAGGTCAGGATCAGGAAGACGTCGATGAAGGAGAGGATCGTCGCCTGCTGCTGCACCATGCCGGAGAGCTTCTGGATCGCGATCGTCGCGCCATCGAGACCGTGCGAATTGTATTTCGCGATCATGTTGTTGAGCTGGTCGATGGCTTCCGGGTTGCCCCACTGAACATGCTCCTGCAGCCGGGCATAATGCTCTTCCTGGCGCTGGGTCAGGATCGTGTTGATCGCGGCCAGGCCGACAGCGCCGCCGAGGTTGCGGGTCAGGTTGAACAGGCCCGAGGCGCCGCGAACGCGCTCCGGCGACAGCGTGCCGAGCGCGACGTTGTTGATCGGCACCATGCAGAGCATCAGGCCGCAGCCGCGCAGGATCTGCGGAACGAGAAGCTCGTAGAAATCCCAGTCAGCCGTCAGGTGGCTCATCAGCCAGGTGCCGGCGGCGAAGCTGGCAAAGCCGATCGCCATCATCACGCGCGGATCGAGCTTCGTCGACAACTTGCCGGCGATAGGCGCCGTGCAGAACATCGCAAGGCCCGAAACGAACATGGTTTCGCCGATCATCAGCGAATCATAGCCGCGTATCCGGCCGAGATAAAGCGGGTAGAGATAAGTCAGGCCGTAAAGCCCGATGCCCATGATGAAGGAGAACAGGGAGCCGAAGGCGAAGTTGCGGTTGGCGAAGGCCCTTAAATCGACGATCGGAAAATCGACCTTGAAGGCGCGGTAAAAGAAGACCAGGGCACCGATCGCGGATGCAACCGCCCCCATGAGGATGTATTCGTCGCTGAACCAGTCATTGGCATTGCCTTCCTCGAGCACATATTCGAGCGAGCCGAGGAAGACGGCCATGGAGAGCAGGCCCCACCAGTCGAACTTCTTCATCAGGCCGAGTTCCGGCTTGTCGAAGTCGATGAAATTCCAGGTGATGATCGTGACGATGATGCCGGGAATGATGTTGACCAGGAACAGCCAGTGCCAGGAGAAGGCATGGCTGAGATAGCCGCCGACCGTCGGGCCGATGGTTGGCGCGAGCGTCGCGACGAGGCCGATGATCGGCGAGACGATGCTGCGCTTGGAGGGCGGGAAGATCGTGAAGGCTGCCGCAAAGACCGACGGGATCATGCCGCCGCCGATGAAACCCTGCAGCGCCCGGTAGACGATCATCTGGTCGATATTGGTGGCGGTTGCGGCGAGCGCACTGGCGATGGTGAAACCGGCAGCCGAAACCGAAAAGAGGACGCGGGTGGAGACGATGCGCGCCAGCGTGCCCGACAGCGGGATCATGATCACTTCGGCGATCAGATAGGCCGTCTGCACCCAGGCGACCTCGTCGGAGCCGGCGCTCAGGCCCGCCTGGATTTCCGCAAGCGAGGCCGAGACGATCTGGATATCGAGGATCGACATGAACATGCCAAACACCATCGCGAAGAAGGCGATCAGGCGTTTGGGGTCCATTCGCTCTTCCGCGCCGGCGGCAGGAAGGGGCATTGTACCCGCTGTAGCAGTGGCAGCCATTGGCTCTTGCTCCCGGCCCGGTTCACGTTCCAACGAACGGAGCGGCCAATGAAAATAGAAACATCAGGGTTTTCGGCGCGAGCACAGCCGAAACGACAGGGTCAACCCCTTCGGATGAACCGCGCCTCCAGGAAGCGCGGCATCATTTTTCCAATCACCCGATTACTTGACCGCGGCAATATCCTGCTTGTGCGGCGCCGTGCGGGTATCGACATCGACGACGACGCTGAGGCCCGCGCGTAACCGTCCGCTGTCCAGCACGTCCTTGGGGAAGACAATGCGCACCGGCACGCGCTGGATTACCTTGGTGAAGTTGCCCGTGGCATTTTCAGCCGGCAGCAGCGAGAAGACCGAGCCGGAGGCCGGCGAGATCGACTGGACGGTACCGACGATCGGCTCCTCGTCGAAGGCGTCCACATGGATGTTGACCTTCGAGCCCGGAACCATGTGGGCGATCTGCGTTTCCTTGAAATTGGCGTCGATATAGAGCTGCTCGACCGGGACGAGGGCAGCCAGGCGCTGGCCGGCGGACACCAGGTCTCCGTCCTGAACCGCCAGATTGCCGACGATACCGTCATAGGGCGCTTTCAGGACCGTGAAGCCCAAGTCGCGCTCGGCCTTGTCGCGCGCCAGTTCGAGCGAGCGGATGGTGCTCTCGGCCTCGGCGCGCTGCGCGGTCAGGACCGCGATGTTGGCGTTCGCAGCAACGATATTGGCGTCGGCACCGCTGAGGTTGGCCTTGGCCTGATCGAGCGCGACCTGCGCGCTGTCGAGGGAGGCGACCGTACCGACTGCCTTTGACTGGAGGTCGCTGGCTCGCCTGAGCGTAATTTCGGCACCCCGGACGGTCGCCTCAAGGGCGGTTTTCTGTGCTTGCGCCTGCTGCAGGCTGGCCTTGGCGCCGCCGATCTGCGCATCGAAACGCTGCAATGACAGCTTTTCGGTGTCGATCTGCGCCTCAGCCTGGTCGGCGGCAATCCGGTAGTCTTCGTTGTCGAGCGTGATCAGCGGGTCGCCAGCCTTCACATGCTGGTTGGCAACGACGTTGACCTTCTCGACATAGCCGGAAACCTTCGGTGAGATCGACGCGATATCGCCTTCGATATAAGCATCGTCCGTCGAGATCATGAAGCGGCCGTTGGTCCACCATTCATAGCCGTACCAGCCACCGGCGGCGAGCACGGCGATGGCAATCATGGGCATCAGAAGCTTGCGGCGCTTCGGCGCCGGCTTTTCCTCCGCCACGACAACCTGCGGTGCCGCTTGCGCCTCGACAGCGGGCTCGGTTACGCTCCTGGCTTCCGGGGCCACATTGTGTTCGTTCGGAGCTTCGAAATCGTCGCCGACGGGGCGGACGTGCGCAGCACCGGTCTTGCTTGAAACTGACATATTGCGTCACCAACCCTTATGTGGGAGAATTCGAACCGAACCGTTCAGTTCGATTGACATAGTGCCAATTCGATCGCATATCAAGGGGAAATCGAACCGATCGGTTCGAAAAAGTTAACAACGAGACAACAATGTCCGGACACGAAGAAAAATTGGCAGAACCGAATTTGACGGAGACCTTGGGCAGTGAGAACTGTCCGGCCGGCGCATACGCTCTTCCCGGCCGCCGCGCCGCCGGTGAGGATCCGGCAAAACGCGAGCAGATCATCGATGGCGCCAAGCGCGTGTTCATGAGCATGGGCTTCGACGCCGCCAGCATGAACGACATCACGCGGGAAGCTGGCGTATCGAAGGGCACCATCTACGTCTATTTCGAAAACAAGGAAGAATTGTTTGCGGCGATGATCGAGCGTGAGCGCAACCGCGTCGTTCAGACCGTCAAACATGCGCTCGACGATCACGAGGCGATCGAAGAGGCGCTTTTCGACTTCGGCCTGACGCTGACCACGCACATCACCTCCGACCCCACGATCCGCGCCATGCGCATGGTGGTGGGCGTCAGCGACCGCATGCCTCAACTGGCCAAGCGCTTTTTCGCGGCGACGCCGGAAAACGGCTTCACCGTCCTTCGGGCCTATCTCGACAGGCAGGTCGCCGCCGGCGCGCTCCACATCGAGGATACCGACCTGGCCGCCCGGCAATTCATCGAACTCTGCCTGGCTGGCATGTTGAAGCGCCGCCTGTTCAGCGAAATGACCGAAGCGCCCGAACGAGGCTATATCGAAAAAGCCGTGTCCTCGGCCATCAGGCTGTTCCAGGCGGGCTACGGCCCCAAGGCGGAAAATCGCTGACCGCCTTGCCTTGTCGCTCGCCCTGCGCCAGTTTTCTTCCTATTCAGCAACGACGATCAAACGCGGCTCGGCTACAGGCGCTAAAACGATATCCGGCTTACTGCAGGAGGTGGGATGAACGCTATCAGCAAGGCGGTGTGGTTCATCGAGAGCCATTTCGCCAAGGATATTTCACTGGATGAAATCGCGGAGACGGCGGGTCTCTCCCGCTATCACCTGTCGCGTGTCTTCGGCCTGACGACAGGCCGGTCGATCAGTGGCTATATCCGGGCCCGGCGTCTCAGCGCTGCGGCCGCAGCGCTCGCCGATGGCGCACCCAGCATTCTCGCAGTCGCCCTTGATGCGGGCTACAACTCGCATGAAGCCTTCACCCGTGCCTTCCGCGATCATTTTGGCGTGACGCCGGAAGAGGTCCGCAACCGGGGGCACATTGGCGATCTCGATCTCATGGAGCCTATCCGCATGGACACCGCACCCCTCCCCAAACTGGAAGGACCCCGTTTTGAAACCACGCCTGCCATGCTGATGGCGGGGCTGCAGCAAACCTACGACTATGGCGGCAACGCCGGCATTCCCTCGCAATGGCAGCAGTTCAACGCGTATTTCGGCGAAATTCCCGGCCAGATCGGCAACGTCGCCTATGGCATCTGCACGCAGGAGGAAGGCCAGGACGCCAGCTTCCAATATATGACCGCTGTCGAAGTGCGCGATACCGATGGGCTGCCGGCGGGCTTCCAATGCCTGAAGCTTCCCGCCCAGACCTATGCGGTGTTTGCCCATCGCGGCCACATCTCCGGCATCCAGGCCACCTGCGATGCGATCTTCACCGACTGGCTGCCCTGCTCCGACTACAAGCACACCGGACTCCCGGACCTGATGGAACGCTATGACGACCGATTCGACCCACGAACAGGCATGGGGCTGACCGAAATATGGATTCCGGTTAAGAATTAACGGTATCAACAGCCGCTGGATCAACCTCCAGCGCTTGCCATGGCGCAGATTCCGCATACATAGGGGAAGTCTTTCGCCCGCGCTGCCCACCGGTTGCGCGGGCTCCCTTATGTGCCCTTTGAATCGAGGAAGGAACCGCCCCGGATGCAGGACATTTTGCTCCTCATGCAAGATCCGACTGCCTGGATCGCCCTGATCACGCTGATCGTCATGGAAGTCGTGCTTGGCATCGACAACCTCATTTTCATCTCGATCCTGACCAATAAACTGCCGCCGGAAAACCGCGAAAGCGCCCGCCGCATCGGGATCGGCCTCGCGCTGGTGATGCGGCTTGCGCTGCTCGGGACGGTCGCCTGGATCGTGCAGCTGACGACGCCGGTGTTCGAAGCCTTCGGCCATGGTTTCTCCTGGAAGGACATGATCCTGATCGCCGGTGGCCTGTTCCTCGTCTGGAAGGCCACCAAGGAAATCCACCACAATGTCGATCCGGCTGACCATGAAGAGGACTTCATCGCCAGCTCGGTGACGACCGGCTTTACCGCCGCGATCGGCCAGATCCTGTTGCTCGATCTCGTCTTCTCCGTCGACAGCATCATCACAGCGGTCGGCATGACGCCGCACCTGCCGATCATGGTCGTCGCCGTCATCGTCGCCGTTACCGTCATGCTGGTCGCCTCCGGCCCGCTCGCCCGCTTCATCGAGAAGAACCCGACCATCGTCATGCTGGCGCTCGGCTTCCTGCTGATGATCGGCACGACGCTGATCGCCGAAGGCGCGGGCTTCCATGTCCCGAAGGGCTATGTCTATGCCGCCATGGCCTTCTCGGCGCTGGTCGAGGTGCTCAACATGCTGTCGCGCCGCAAGCGGCAGAGGGAAAAGGCGCTGAAACAGTAAGCGCGCGATAAGAACCGGGGCCAAAAAACCCCGGCTTCACAGGTTAAGGGGAGCGTCGCCGCTTGGCTGCGCTCCCCTTTTCATGACGTCATGTCACGGCCGATGGGCGAATTCCACCAGGATGTTGCCGGGAATGGTGACATAGAAGGCATAGGCGCCATGCATGTTGCGGGGGTCGGCGATCAAAAGGCCCGCGGTCGCAAGCTGTCCAAATATGCCATCCACATCAGCGGAGCTCTCCAGAAGAAAGCCAATGTGGTAGGTCTGGGCATCCAGCGCCACCTGATCAGCGCCACCGAGCTTTTCGATCGGCGGGCTGATGACGAGGACCAGGCCGGAGCCATCCGTCAGATGGTAGAATTGATCATTGCCGCGCTTGTCGATCAGCAGGAAATCGAGATGATCGAGGAAGAAACGCGCGGTGGCAGCAACGTCGGCACTGTAAAGGTCGATATGGTTCAATCGCATGTGCAATCTCCGTTTTTAAAGAATGGACGACGGATTGCACGAAACCGAAGGCACAACCCGCCGCAGGCCGGTGCGAATGCACCGGGACTACGCCGCGGGTTCGAACAGATGTTCGAGCAGAGCTTGGGGTATCCCCTCAAGGGACCGGGCTTACCATATCCGATCCTGCCTTTTTCGACGGCGTTTTCTAGCGAAAAATGTCCGTCTTCGCAATGACCGGCAGGCAACCGTGAAAAAGCCCCGGGACCGCCCATCCCGAGGCTTTTCAACGTTTGCACACAGTGAGGATACGAAGCCGAAGGGGTAAGGAGCTCGTCTGCCTTTTCGTTGGCCACGAAGAGAGACCGGAAAAATCTCCGTGTTCTCCATCTCCCTCAAGTCCGGTTGTCACGGCTCGCATTCCTCGCCGGGAAAACGGCCTGCCGCCGTAATGGTTCCACCCTTTTTCGACTATTTTTCCGTGATCGCCTTGAGGTTTTCCAACCCCTGCGCAAAGTCCTTGCCGATCATCTGATCCATATCGAAGAACAGGCCCATGACCTTGGCGATGAGCGGGTTCGCCCCGTCCATCGCCCACGTCACCGTTGTCCCTTGAGCCCCCGGCGCAAGCGTGAAGGTGGCCGTATTGTGGGCCTCGAAAGGTCGGCTGAAATCGAGCTTGATCAGGATTTTCGAAGACGGCGCCGATTCGACAATCTCCATCCGCCCTGCCCCGGCCTTGCCGCTGCCGTCCCAGGCATAGACGGCGCCCTTTCCGATTTCGGCGCCGGTGATCGAGCGCGTCATCGAAGGGTCGAGCTTTTCATAGGGCGACCAGGACTGCCATTGGTGGAAATCGTTGATCAACGGAAAGATCTTCTCCGGCGGTGCATTGATCGCCGCCGTTCGCTCAATGTGGAACACATCCGGCTTGGTCGAGGCGAACACGACAACAGCCAGCAATAGCACAACAATGACGGCGACGATAATCAGCAGAATTTTCAGCATATTCGGGTTCCTGAAACGGGATGGATTGAGACCTGCCTGAAGGCGTTGATCATATGTGCTTTCAGGCAGGTGACGGGTAAGCAAAAAGTCAGCCGGCGTTTTCCGCCGCAGCGGCGACAACCGTTGCCAGCTTTTCGAGGCTCTGGCTCCAGCCTTCCTCCATACCGTCGAGTGCGGGCAGCATGGCCTCGGTTGCTCTGAGCACGTGAGCGTGCAGCGTCATTTCGGTCTTGCCATCCTTCTCTACGAAGGTCACCGTATTCAGCGCTTCCAGCATGGTGACGCCGTCCTCGCTGTCATACGTACTGGTAAAGACCAGACGCTCGTTTTCGACGATCTCCTTGAAGGTGCCGTTTGACGGATACATGCGTCCATCGGGACCCTTCATATGGATGCGGATGACACCGCCCGGCCTGAGGTCCACCTCGCAGACGGGGTTGGTAAAGCAATGCGGCCCCCACCACTGAGCAAGGTGATACGGGTCCGTCCAGACCTTGTAGACCAGCGCCGCCGGAGCATTGAACGTCCGGGTCAATACGAGGTTGGCCTTCTCGGCCGGCACGAATTCAGCTCTTGCGGTCATTCTCATTTCCCCTTTGAAGCTTCTGCAGATAGAGGTCGAGCTTGTCGAAGCCCTCCTCCCAAAATTGGCGATAGTTCTCGAGCCAGGCGTTGAGGTCCTTCAGCGGCTCGGCTTCCAGCTTGCAGGGACGCCATTGCGCCTCCCGGCCGCGGCTGATCAGCCCTGCCTTTTCCAGCACCTTCAGGTGTTTGGAAACCGCAGGCAGGCTCATGGCGAAGGGTTCAGCCAGTTCGTTGACCGACGCTTCGCCCGACGCCAGGCGCGCCAGGATCGCCCGGCGCGTCGGGTCGGCGAGCGCTGAAAGGGTAACGCTAAGGCGATCCTGATGCATTTTACTAAACCAATAAGTTAATTAACTTTCAGGTTAAATAAAACAACTCCAATGGATTGTCAACAGCCTGCCTCGAAGAGCCTGCAGGCGATCGAGGCGCAGTTTTCCTTGACGCGCCCTTTTGAATATGGTCTCACGCCAGCCAAATGGAATTTCCGGTATTTTCCGCCATTTCAGGCATCAATCGGGCACTTCCTTCCCTTAAAAGCATGCGCCTTCGCATCCGGACAGCATTCTCCGGCAGCAGGGCCGAAAGCACGTAAAGCACGGGCCAGGATCATGACAGACAGACCAGTCCGGGTGCGCATCGCACCTTCTCCCACCGGCGAACCCCATGTCGGCACCGCCTATATCGCGTTGTTCAACTATCTCTTCGCGCAGAAACAGGGCGGCGAGTTCATCCTGCGCATCGAGGACACCGACGCGACCCGTTCGACGCCGGAGTTCGAGCAGAAGGTGCTGGATGCGCTGAAATGGTGTGGTCTGAAATGGTCGGAAGGCCCGGATATCGGCGGCCCCTATGGCCCCTATCGTCAGAGCGACCGCAAGGACCTCTACAAACCTTATGTCGAGAAGATCGTCGAGGCCGGCCATGGCTTCCGCTGCTTCTGCACGCCCGAGCGGCTGGCGGAAATGCGCGAGGCGCAGCGCGCTGCCGGCAAGCCGCCGAAATATGATGGCCTCTGCCTGCATCTCTCTGCAGAAGAAGTGACCAGCCGCGTCGCCGCCGGCGAGCCGCATGTCGTGCGGATGAAAATCCCGACCGAAGGCTCCTGCAAATTCGTCGACGGCGTTTACGGCGAAGTCGATATCCCGTGGGATGCGGTCGATATGCAGGTGCTGCTCAAGGCCGACGGCATGCCGACCTATCACATGGCCAACGTCGTCGACGACCACCTGATGAAGATCACCCATGTGGCGCGCGGCGAGGAATGGCTGTCTTCGGTGCCGAAGCACATCCTGATCTACCAGTATCTCGGTCTTGAGCCGCCGGTGTTCATGCACCTGTCGCTGATGCGCAATGCCGACAAGTCGAAGCTGTCGAAGCGCAAGAACCCGACCTCGATCTCCTATTACACGGCGCTCGGCTATCTGCCGGAAGCGCTGATGAACTTCCTCGGCCTGTTCTTCATCCAGATCGCCGAAGGCGAGGAGATGCTGAGCATGGCTCAGCTCGCCGAAAAGTTCGACCCGGCCAACCTCTCGAAGGCCGGCGCGATCTTCGATATCCAGAAGCTCGACTGGCTGAACGGCCGCTGGCTGCGCGAAGGCTTGAGTGAAGACGAATTCGCCGCACGGGTTTTGTCCTGGGCGATGGAAAACGACCGCATCAAGCAGGGCCTCAAGCTCTCCCAGTCGCGCATTTCCAAGCTCGGCGAACTGCCGGATCTCGCAGGCTTCCTGTTCAAGTCCGATCTCGGGCTTGACGCCTCCTCCTTTGCCAAGATCAAGTCGACGCCGGAAGAACTGGTCGAGATCTTCAATACTGTCCAGCCGGATCTGGAAAAGATTCTCGAATGGAACGTCGAGACGATCGAAGCGGAATTGCGCGCGATCGCCGACCGGATGGGCAAGAAGCTGAAGGTCGTTGTGGCGCCGCTGTTCGTGGCCGTGTCCGGCTCTTCGCGCTCGCTGCCGCTGTTTGATTCCATGGCGATCCTTGGTCGCTCCGTTGTGCGCCAGCGCCTGAAGGTCGCCGGCCAGGTGGTCGCCTCGATGGCAGGCAGCGGAAAGTAAGGGGTGAACCCCTCCCCCTTGTGGGGAGGGATTGGGGAGGGGATTTTCTGCCGAGAAAGAACCCATCCCCTCCGCTTCGCTCCGACCCTCCCCACAGGGGGGAGGGTTGAGACCGCGCCAGCCGCTGCGTCCGACGACTAGATTAAGACGCGAACAAAAATTCATGCCGCATCGATGAGGCGAAGACAATGAACGACAAGACCCAGGAAACTGCCCTCTCCTCCGACGTCACGGAAGTTCGCGCCCAGAAGCTGAAGCTGCTGCGCGAACAGATCGGCGACGTCTATCCGGCGCATTTCCACCGCACGATCACCAATGGCGAGCTCGCGGAAAAATACGAGAACCTCGAGCCTGACACGGAAACGCAGGATGTCGTCACCGTTGCCGGCCGCGTCTATTCCTCGCGCAATTCCGGCATGTTCATGGATATCCGCGACGCCTCCGGCAAGATCCAGATCTTTTCCCACAAGGACACGACCCCGGAAGAGGCGCGCGCGCTGCTGCCGATGATCGACATCGGCGACATCATCGGCGTGACCGGCGTCGTCCGCCGCACCAAGCGCGGCGAACTGACGATCAATGCGCAAGAGATCACCATGCTGACGAAGTCGCTGCTGCCAATGCCGGAAAAGTGGCATGGCCTGTCCGACATCGAGCTGCGCTATCGCAAGCGCCATCTCGACATCATGACGAACGAGGAATCGAAGCTGCGCTTCCAGCAGCGTTCGAAGATCGTCTCCGGCATCCGCCGCTTCATGGAGAATGACGGCTTCATGGAAGTCGAGACGCCGATGCTGCACTCGGTCTATGGCGGTGCGACGGCCGAGCCCTTCAAGACGCACCACAACACGCTGAAGCTCGACATGTACCTGCGCATCGCGCCGGAGCTTTACCTGAAGCGGACGCTGGTCTCCGGCCTCACCGACAAGGTGTTCGAGATCAACCGCAACTTCCGTAACGAAGGCGTCTCCACCCGGCACAATCCTGAATTCACGATGATGGAGTGCTACTGGGCCTATGCCGATTACGAGGACATCATGGACCTCGTCGAGCGGCTCTTCTCCGAACTGGCGATGAAAATCCACGGTTCGACGGAATTCCTGTTCGGCGACAAGGAAATGTCCTTCAAGGGTCCGTTCCGCCGCGTGCCGATGCCGGATGCGGTTATGGAAGCGACGGGTATCGACTTCCTCTCCATTAAATCTGACGAGGAGGCGCGCGCGGCCGCCAAGGCTGCCGGTTTCGCCGTCGAGAAGGACGCGACCTGGGGCGAATGCCTGGCCTTCATCTTCGAGGAAGAGGTCGAACCTACGCTGATCCAGCCGGCCCATGTCACACATTTCCCGAAGGACATTTCGCCCTTTGCCAAGGAAGTGCCGGGCGAGCCGCGTCTTGTCGAACGCTTCGAGACCTATTGCAACACCTGGGAACTCGGCAACGCGTTTTCGGAGCTCAACGATCCGGAAGAGCAGCGCGCCCGCATGGTCGAGCAGCTCGAACAGGCCCACGCCCGCGGCGAAAAGGCAAAACAGCTGGACGACGAATTCCTCGACGCCATCGACCAGGGCATGCCGCCCGCCGGCGGTCTCGGCATCGGCGTCGATCGGTTGATCATGCTGCTCACCAACGCGCCGTCGATCCGCGACATCATCCTGTTCCCGGCTCGCCGCAGCAAGGCGGACTGAGAAAATAATTCTCCGCTACGAACGCGCCGCCACCCGCACACGGCGGCGCTTCCCTTTCGGCACGTGGAACCTTTCCCGATCCTGCGCGTCAACCTCGGCAGAATCGGCAAAGGAACCCTTCCATGCTGAAATGGGCGCTTATCTTCCTCGTCATCTCCCTGATCACGGGCTTCCTCGGTTTTTCCGGCGTCTCGGCCGCAACCGCGACGATCGCGCGCGTTTTGTTCGCCATCGCGCTGATCATCTTCCTGATCTTTGTGGTTCTTGCCTTCATCGCTGGTAGCGCAGTGGTTTGACGCAGGAGCGGCCCCGATCTCAGGTATGCGGGTACATGGAGAACTCCGCGGGCGTGTTTGCCGCCCGCGGTCGCCTCAATAACACTGCTAACGCCTGGCAGGCCCGTTAATGGCCGACTGCTTCGCTTTCAGGCTTCTCGGCCGAATGATCTGCTGGCACCTCTGCGGCCGGTTCAGCGCTGTCGCCCCAGACCATCGCCATCATCGAGCCGAATACGCCCTTTTCTTCGGCCTTGATCTCGCCATGCTCCGGTATCGGCTCTCCACCATGTTCCGGCGCCGTGGCACCGGCTCCATCCTCCACGGTCGCCTCGCCATGACCGGCGGCAGCCTCTTCGCCGTGCGCGCCCGACGCCGATCCGGCGGCTCCCGCCGCGGCTGCAGCGGCTGCGGCGATGGGATCGAAACAATCGGACTTGTCGTCCATCGCCATCATTGTGCTCTTGATATCGTCCGTCGACAGAGTGACGTCGCGGCCATGGAACAGGCCTGCCGTGTTGGCCTTGCCGTCATTGTAGCGCGCGACAAACGGCGTGCTCATGCCCGGCATCCTGGTCGGATCGGGCGCGAACAGCACTTCCGCACCGATGGCGGCTCCGCGGCGCGCGGCGCGATCCTGCGGTCCGGCCTGGTCGAGAACAACGACCTGGTAGAGATCGGCCTTTTCTTCCTTGGCAAGCAGGCCGGTGATCCGCAATGCCGTGCGCACGCGATCGACACCGTTGGCAGCCTCCGTGCTCACAAATTTGCGCACCCAGCGCTGGCCGTTGCGCCGCATTTTCAGCGTCTCGACGGTGGTGCAGGCACGGCCCGAAAGCGAAGGGGCTTTCTCCCTGCCGACGCCCAGGAGCGCATCCGTGCCGGAATAGACGGCAAACGCGCCGGATGCGCCGGACAGGACCAGCACCCCGGCTATGACGAACATGACCTTCCGTGGGAGGCGTATCTTCTTGAAGACCGACTTCACGCGCGCCGCTCCGTCATTCGCTCAACTCCGACCATTGTGAAACGAGACGGCAGTCTACGCGGTCGATGTTTCGGAAGTTTAAACGCCTCCGGCGACGATGTCCGCACAAAGATAATTTCGCGACGGCCGGCATCGTGCCGGCCCGCCGCACGCTGTTCCGATTGGGACAGGGAAATTGCCGTGAAAATCGGAAGAGACGGCTTGATCGAAACCCTATGGCGGGCGAAGACAGGCGGAGGCAAAAGGTAGGCTCGGGGCAGAACATGGCGCGCATTGGCATCGCAGGAGCAGGCATCATCGGATGCGTCACCGCCATTCACCTGATCGAGCAGGGTCACGACGTCAAGGTGTTCGAAAAGGACCTCGGCGGTCTGCCCGCCTCTGTCGGCAATGCAGGGATTCTCGCCGTGCCCGAAATCGATCCGCTGGCACGTCCCGACATGATCCTGTCGGCCCCGAAATGGCTGCTCGATCCACTCGGGCCGCTCACCCTGCGCTGGCAGGACCTGCCGGCGCTCACGCCCTGGCTGGCGAACCTACTGATGGCCGCAACGCCCGCAAACGTAGCGCGCTCGCGCAAGGCACTGCTGGGACTGATGCGCGAGGCCCTTGGCGCGCACGGGGACGTTGCCCGCATGACCGGCCTTTCCGGGCACATGAAGCCGACCGGTGCACTGACGATCTTCGACAGCGAAAAGGCCGTTGACGCTGCTTTTCACCATGCAAGCGAGAACGCGGCGCTGCTTGGACATACGGTCGAGAAACTCGATGCCAAACGGGCCCGGGCGCGAGTGCCGGCGCTGGAAGGCAACTTCGCCGGCGGCGTCTTTTCCGCAGGCTACCAGACTTTCCTCGACCCGCTCGCCCTGCTGAGACACCTTCAGGCCTATGTCCGCGAGCGCGGGACGCTTGTCGATGCGGAAGTGGTCAGCGTTCGACAGGAAGCCAACGGTGTGACTTTCCTTACCAGGGGCGAAACGCCCGCCACCTTTGACAAGGTTGTAATATCGGCCGGTGTCTGGTCGCGGACGCTGGTGCGCGGTCTCGGCCTGAAGGTCCTGCTCGAGACCGAGCGAGGCTACAACACCACTTTCACCAATCCGCAGGTGACACTGGATCTGCCGGTATTCTTCGCCGAACATGGCTTCGTCGCCACGCCGCTCGAGAATGCCTTGCGCGTCGGCGGCGCGGTGGAACTAGCAAAGCCGGACGCGCCGGCCAATTTCGCCCGCGCCGCCGCCATGCGCCAGAAGATGCGGCGCTACGTTCCAAGCCTGCCGGAAACCGGCGGGACGGAATGGATGGGCCGCCGGCCCTCGACGCCGGACTCGCTACCCGTCATCAGCCTTTGCCCGGCTGACCCGCGCATCGCGCTCGCCTTCGGCCACGGCCATCTCGGCCTGACGCTTTCGGCGATCACCGGCAGGATGATCGCCGAGCTTCTGAATTCCGGCGAGAAGCCGGATCTCGCCCCCTTCAACATCCAGCGCTTCCAGTGACGCCGGCGCGCCATTGCGCGGTTGACTTTTGACGGCCATGCCGATTTCAGTCGCGGCAGTTCCGCAGCATTTCAAAACAAAGAAAAGAAGACATCATGCACAAGGTAATTTTTGATACTGACCCCGGCGTCGACGACGCAATGGCGCTGCTTTTCCTGCACAATCACCCCGAGATCGACCTGATCGGCATCACGTCCGTGTTCGGCAATGCCTCGATCGAGACGACGACGCGCAACGCGCTGTATCTGAAGCAGCAATGGAGTATCCCCGCCCCCGTCGCCAGGGGCCTTGGCGAAACGCTTGATCCGACGCGTCCGCATGTCGATTGGCCGACCGGCATCCATGGCCATGATGGTCTCGGCAATATCGGCGCGCCTGAAACGGTCGATCTTGCCTGCGATCCGCGGCCGGCGCATCGCTTCATCATCGAGACCGTGCGCGCCAATCCCGGCGAAGTGACCCTCGTTGCCGTCGGCCGGATGACCAATCTGGCGCTGGCGCTCCGCGACGATCCGGACATTGCCGTTCTCGTCAAGGAAGTCGTTATCATGGGCGGCGCCTTCGACATGCGCGGCAACATCACGCCTGCCGCCGAAGCCAATATCCATGGCGATCCCGAAGCCGCCGACGCGGTGATGACGGCACCCTGGCCTGTCGTTGTCGTCGGCCTCGACGTCACCGAACAAACGGTGATGACACGCGCAAGGTTGGCGGCGATCGTCGCAACCGGCGGCGCGCGGGCCAAGCTGCTCTCCGACATCTCGCAATTCTACATCGATTTCTACGAACAGCACGTCGAAGACGGCATGGTGATCCATGACAGCTGCGCCTGCGTCTACGTCGTCGCGCCGCATCTCTTCACGCTGCGCAGCGGTGCGATCCGGGTCGTTTGCGGCGGCATCGCCGATGGCCAGACCATCCAGAAGGCCGACGATCATCTCTTCCCCCCAAGTGCCTGGGACAATCTGCCGAGCCAGAACGTCTGCACGGCGATCGATGCGGACGCGGTGCTCGACCTGATCTCCGAAACCCTCTCGCTGAACCCGGCAGCCTGACGCATAAAAATTCAACCGCGATAGCTGGCAGCCGGTGGATTGCCAGCTATCTTCGTCTCCATGAAACCGGAAACGCTGCTCTATCCGACGCCCAAGGGTCTCTATTGCGAGAAGGGCGGCTTTTATATCGATCCAGTCCAGCCCGTCGAAAAGGCGCTGATCACCCATGGCCATGCGGATCATGCGCGCGCCGGTCATACCCATGTGCTGGCGACGCGCGAGACGCTGGACATCATGCGCATCCGCTATGGCGATGCCTTCTGCACTACATCCGAGGAAGCCGTGCTCGGCGCCCGAACCACCATCGGCGACGTTGCCGCCAGCTTTCACCCGGCTGGCCATGTCCTCGGCTCCGCGCAGATCGCGGTGGAGGCCAATGGGACCCGTATCGTCGTTTCCGGCGACTACAAGCGCCGCCGCGACCCGACCTGCCACCCCTTCGAACTGGTGCCGTGCGATGTCTTCATCACCGAGGCGACATTCGGCCTGCCGGTCTTCCACCATCCCGACGACCGCGGCGAGGTCGCGAAACTGCTCAACTCGCTGCGGCAATTTCCGGAGCGCGCCCATCTGGTCGGTGCCTATGCGCTCGGCAAGGCGCAAAGGATCATCGCGCTCCTGCGCGAAGCGGGCTACGACCAGCCGATCTTCATCCACGGCGCGCTGGCGAAACTCTGCGATTACTACGAGAGCCGAGGCATAAGCCTCGGCGATATCCGCCCGGCGACGCTTGACACGCAGGACAAACAATCCTTCGCGGGTGCCGTGGTCATCGGCCCGCCTTCGGCCTTCGCCGACAAATGGGCCAGACGCTTCCCCGATCCCGTCGCGATCTTCGCTTCCGGCTGGATGCTGGTGCGCCAGCGGGCCAAGCAGCGCGGTGTCGAATTGCCGATGATCATTTCGGATCATTGCGACTGGCCGGAACTCACCGAAACCATTCGCGCGATCAATCCGGCGCAGGTCTGGGTGACGCATGGCCGCGAGGAGGCCCTTGTGCGCTGGTGCGAATTGCAGGGCATCGTCGCCCGGCCGCTGCATCTCGTCGGCTATGACGACGAGGGGGAATAGCCGATGCGCGCCTTCGCCGAACTGCTCGACCGGCTGGTCCTTACCCCGCAGCGCAACGCCAAGATCAAGCTGATGGCGGACTATTTTCTTGACGCCCCGGACCCAGACCGCGGCTATGCACTGGCGGCGATCGCCGGCACGCTGACACTCAAGACCGTCAAGCCGAACGTACTCAGGCAACTGGTACTGGAGCGGATGGATGAGGTCCTGTTCCGGTATTCCTACGACTATGTCGGCGATCTCGCCGAGACGATCTCGCTGGTCTGGGTAAGACCGTCCGGTAGCGAGATTGCGGTGCAGAACCTTTCGCTCGGCACCGTCATGCACCAGTTGGAAATGGCCGGACGCGCCAACGTCCATGGCCTCGTCCGCAACCTGCTTGATCAGCTGGAAGGGTCAAGCCGTTTCGCCTTCCTCAAGCTCATCACCGGTGGCTTGCGCATCGGCGTTTCGGCACGGCTCGTCAAGCAGGCGCTTGCCGACATGGGCAATGTCGATATCACCGAGATCGAGACGCTGTGGCATGGCCTGTCGCCGCCGTACACGGCGCTGTTTCGCTGGCTCGACGGCAAGGCGGACAAGCCGGAACTGGACATGCCGGCCGTTTTTCACGCCGTGATGCTGGCAACCCCCGTCGGCGACAACGATCTTGCGGCACTCGACCCCAAGGACTTTGCCGCCGAGTGGAAATGGGACGGCATCCGCGTGCAGCTTGCCAATCTGGCAGGCATGCGCCGGCTCTATTCGCGCAGCGGCGACGATATTTCCGGAGCTTTCCCGGACATCCTGGAGGCGGCGGATTTCGAGGGCATCATCGATGGAGAGTTGCTGGTCGGCGGCACGATGCGCACCAATCGCGCCACCCGGACCTTCTCCGACCTGCAGCAACGGCTGAACAGAAAGACCGTGACCCGCAAGATGCTCGAGGAATATCCGGCCTTCATCCGCGGCTACGACCTCCTGTTTACCGGCCGGCACGATATCCGGCAGGAAAGTTTCCTGACGCGGCGGGCGGAACTTTCCACGCTCATCGAAAAAGCAGAGCCGTCCCGTTTCGATCTTTCGCCGCTCGTCCCTTTTTCGAGCTGGGAGGAACTCGACCGGCTGCGCGCCGACCCGCCCGATCCGGTCATCGAAGGCATCATGCTGAAACGGCTGGACTCGCCCTATACCGCCGGCCGGTCGAAGGGGCCGTGGTTCAAATGGAAGCGCGAGCCCTACAATGTCGACGCGGTGCTGATGTATGCCCAGCGCGGGCACGGCAAGCGGTCGAGCTACTACTCAGACTTCACCTTCGGCGTCTGGACGCAAAGCGACGGCGCCGACGCGCTGGTGCCGGTCGGCAAGGCCTATTTCGGCTTTACCGACGCGGAACTCGAAGTCCTCGACCGCTATGTGCGCAACAATACCGTCGAACGGTTCGGTCCGGTCCGCTCGATCCGGGCCGAGCCGGACCATGGTTTCGTCGTCGAGGTTGCCTTCGAGGGCATCAACTTTTCCACCCGGCACAAATCCGGCGTCGCCATGCGCTTCCCGCGCATTTCCCGGCTTCGAACGGACAAGCTGCCACGGGACGCGAACCGGCTTGAAACGCTGCTGGCGATGATCGGCCAGCCTGACGGCGATCTGGACGAGGTGAGGGAACCAATTTAGCTTGGCGAGTGTTGGTCGGCAGCATCTGACCAAAGGAGAAAGACGATGCCTGCCAAATCCCAAGCCCAGCAAAAGGCGGCCGGCGCCGCGCTCGCCGCCAAACGCGGCGACATGAAGAAGTCCGAGCTCAAGGGGGCTTCCAAGAGCATGGAAAAATCCATGTCGGAAAAGGAACTCAAGGAGCTGGCGGAAACGGATCGCAAGAAACTGCCGGAGAAGAAAAAATCCAAGTAAGCGCCTGCCCTGAAATCAGGACATAGCGGCACATATTGTTAAGACCGCTTTGCGACAATGCGGCCCGATTGCAGGAAGAACGGCTTTGGGGCTTGCGTGTTTTCGAAACTGTCGACCGTGTTTAGAACGTCAAAGATAGTTCGGTTTTTCAAACCGAACTATCTGCCGACCTATGTTGCCCTCGTGATCGTGGCCACGGCGGGGATGTTTGCCGAGCAGCAAAACCGCGCGGTGCATGCCGCCAGGGCTCGCGCTTCCGTTGCGGCCCAGCTTGGCCCGATCCGCTCGCGGCTCGAAGCCAACATCAATGGCGATATCCAACTCGTCCGCGGCCTGATCGCGACGATTGCGACAGAGCCCGGCATGACCCAGAAGCGGTTCTCCGATCTGGCGCGCAACCTTTTCAACGAGCGCTCGCGGCTGCGCAATATCGCAGCCGCTCCGAATCTCGTCGTCTCTCTCGTCTATCCGATTGAGGGAAACGAGAAGGTCTTAGGGCTCAACTACCGCAAGAACGAGAACCAGCGTGCCGCAGCAATGCGCGTTCGCTCCTCCGGGAAAATGGTGCTTGCCGGCCCGCTTGATCTGGTTCAGGGCGGCAAGGGACTGATCGGCCGCTTCCCGGTCTCTCTTTCCGTGGGCGGCGAAACCAACCGCTTCTGGGGCATCGTCTCCGCGATCATCGACGTCGATCGCCTCTATCGGGACAGCGGCCTTCTTTCGCAGACGCTGGACCTCGACATCGCAATCTCGGGACGGGACGGCCTGGGCGAAGAGGGCGCGTTGTTTTACGGCGACAGCACCGTGAAAAGCGCCAATCCGGTCGAAGTCAATGTCTTTCTGCCAGGCGGTTCTTGGGTGATCAGCGCCGTACCGAAGGGCGGGTGGGTCGACACGCCGCCGAACGCCTGGCTGATCCGAAGCCTCGTCCTGCTCGGTGGCCTCTTCATCCTCGTACCGATGTTCATCACCGGCCGGCTGATGCAGGAGCGGCAACGCAACATCCGGGTGCTTGAGCACAACAAGGACCAATTGCAGGAACTGTCCCATCGCCTGAAGATCGCGCTCGAGGCATCGCAGATCGGCATTTGGGAACTCGACATTTCCTCCGGCAAGCTCCTGTGGGACGAGCGGATGAAGGAACTCTACGGGCTGCGCGGCGACGTACGCGAGATCTATGAGGATTGGCGCGATGCGCTGCACCCGGACGACCTGCAAAGGGCCGAAAAGGAATTCAGCAACGCCCTTCTCCATGGTGAAAACTACGTCTCGCAGTTCCGCATTCGTCTTTCCGGCAACCGGACCCGGCATATCCGCGCGGTCGGCTCGATTTATACCGGTGCCGGAGGCAGAGAAAAAATCGTCGGCGTCAACTGGGACGTGACGGCCGATGTCGAGAACAGCGAGCGGCTCGAAGCGGCCAAAGGACAGGCCGAGGCGCACAGCGCCGAACTGGAAGCTGCCCGGCATCGCATGGAATTCAATGCCCTGCATGATCCGCTGACGGGCTTGCCGAACCGGCGCTATCTCGATGAGATTCTCGTCGACAGACGTTCCAGCGCCGCGACGCAGGACCTCGCCAGCATTTTCCACATCGACCTCGATCGCTTCAAGGAAATCAACGACACCCTCGGCCACGCGGCCGGCGATGAAATCCTGCGGCATGCCGCCCAGATCCTGCGCGACAACACCGGCGACGACGATTTCGTCGGCCGCATCGGTGGGGACGAGTTCGTCATCATCTCCCGCAATGGCGGCGTCGAGGGCCATGACGCCGCTCTCGCGCAGCGCATCATCGATGCCATGAGCGTGCCGGTCAAATACAAGGAGCAGGACTGCCGCATCGGTGTGAGCATCGGCATCGCACACCAGACGAAACGGGAAGAGGCGTTGACCCACGTGCTGGTAAACGCCGACATTGCGCTCTACGAAGCAAAGCGCCGCGGTCGCAACCGACACGAAGTTTTCACCCATTCGCTGAAGACGGCAGTTTTCAAGACGAAGCAGACTGCGGACGAAATCCTGCGGGGGCTCGAGCAAAACGAATTCATCGCCTATTTCCAACCCCAATTCTGCCCCGCCAGCCTGGACATCACCGGCGTCGAGGCGCTGGCGCGGTGGGACCACCCGACCAAGGGGTTGCTGGCGCCGCACGCCTTCCTCAAGACGGCAGAGGACATCAACGTCCTTTCCGAGATCGACCAGAGGATTCTCGAACAGGCCCTGTTCCAGTCCCGCCGCTGGGAAGCGAGCGGCATCGATATTCCAAAACTATCGGTCAACCTGTCCTATCACCGGCTGCATGACGAGAGACTGATCGACCGCCTCAGCCAGTTGATCATTCCGAAGGGTAAAGTCTCGTTCGAATTGCTGGAATCGATTTCATTCGACGAGAGCGACATGACCGTTCTGTCCAATGTCGAAAAGATCAAGAACCTCGGCATCGACATTGAGATCGACGACTTCGGCACCGGCTATGCCTCGATCGTCAGTCTTTTGAAGCTCACGCCGCGTCGCCTCAAGATCGACCGGCAGCTGGTTATCCCGATCCTCACCTCCGCGAAACAGCGCCAGCTTGTCGCCTCGATCATCGATATCGGCACGTCGCTGGGCATCGAAGTCATCGCCGAAGGCGTCGAAACGATGGAGCATGCCCGCATCCTCAAGGATCTGGGCTGTCATGGCCTGCAAGGCTATGCCTTTGCCCGACCGATGAGCGCCAACGATCTCGCCAATTTTGCGCGTGAGCGGCGGTGGCTCGCCGCTTGATTCGCTTGCTCATTTCGTGATTCGCGCACAGCACGGCCGTTGACACGGCGATCAGCCGCATCTGCAAGCTGCGCACGGGTAAATCCGACGCAGGGATCCGTATCGATTTGTTTCCGCTATCGACATTTTTGTATTGCAACGTTTCCTCTCTGTGTCTTGTCCCCACGGAACATGTCTGGAGAGCGAAATTTCCAGCCCGCCGATAAACGCGCCGTTGAGAACGTCGCCGCGCCCGCGCGCCCCGGCGGCGAAATAATCTTTCCAGAAACCTCGCAAACCGGCACCGCTGATAGTCAAATCGTCCTCGTTCAGCAGATGGTGCCAGAACAGGCACGTTTCCGGGATGTTTCCAGCGCCCATTTTCTCAGGAAAACAATGGTGATTTCCTAAAGATTGCGGTCAGCTTTCGTTAGTGGATCGATGCGTTTCCTCGTACGTCCGAAACGAAAACGCAAAGGAAACAAAATGGTTGGAGCGATTTCAAGCACCTCACTCCTATCGAGTACCAGCAGCACAAGCAGCAGCAGCAGCAGCAGTGCCCAGATCGCGTCGCTGCAGGCGCAGATCGAAGCCAAACAAACCGAACTTGAAGAAGCCAAGACCGAGGACGACAAGGCGGAAATAACCGAGGAAATCGCCGAACTGCAGGCGAAGCTCAAAGCGCTGGAAGCCGCGGAAGCTCGAAAGGCCCAGGCGCAGCAGACGGCAGCTTCGAATGGTCAAAGCGGCCAGGAAGAACCGGCCACCCTCATCGGCACCCGCAATTTCCAGGACGGCGAGCAGTTCGGCAACCGCGAGCTCTGGGTCTGACCTCCTCCTGATCGGGCAGGCGTGACATCGGGCAGGCATGACGCGGCCCGCGATCGACATCATGAGCAGCTTGAACCGTCATCGGCAATGATTGCCGGACACAAGTTGCTCTTGCAACCTCCGCCTCGCAGCGCGGCCTTCGACCATGCCGGAAGCAATTCGATACCGCATCGAAAAACTTTAGACACGCGCAACCTTTATGGATCATGCTTGTCTCTAGTGATTCGGGCTGCCCGCTGGCCCAAAAACGGAGCGATGGCTGGAAAAATGACCGCCTGCCGGGAAATTTCTCCATGCCCCTTGAAATCAGCGGCGAAGTAGCCAAGCCGTGGCACTTGGGAAACACCTGATCCTGAGGATGGCCCTTTTGCCCCCGATCTTTGCAATTGTTCCCTCGCAAGCTGCGCGGAAAATGTTAAAGACGGACAAAGTGAATCGTTTGTTACCGGCTCGGGACGGGCCGGATGGGGATCCAGATGAAAACAGTAAAAGTGCTCTTTCCCTTGAGCCTTCTTCTTCTTTCCGGCTGCGTTGTCGGCCCCAACTACCAGGCTCCCAACGCAGCACTGCCGGCAAAATTCTCGCAAGGCGGCCATGCTGAAGCTGCCGAAGTAACGCTCAACCCCTGGTGGGAAGCCTTCCGCGACAAGAAATTGAACAGCCTCGTCGCCCAGGGCATGGGCGAAAACCTTGATGTCCAGCAGTCGCTGGAGCGCATCATCGAAGCCCGCGCCAACGTTGTCGTTGCCGGCGCCGGCGGTCTGCCGAACATCGACGCCGGGGGATCAGCCACCGCCGAAGGACAGGATGGTTCCTTCATTGGAGGCGGTCACACCGAAACCAAGACACTCTCGGCCGGCGCAGATGCGTCCTGGCTGATCGATCTGTTCGGCCAGTATCGCCGCGCCAAGGAATCGGCGAGTGCGTCGCTCGACGCCGCCTACGATGACGTCAATGTCGCCCGCCTTGCCTACCTGTCCGACCTGACCACCACCTACATCGAGGCGCGCTATAACCAGGAAGCCTACGCACTACAGCAGCAGAGCCTCGCCTCACGGCGCGAAACCCTGAAGCTGACGGAGGACATCAAGGCGGCGGGTGCTGCGTCAAGCCTCGACGTGGTTCAGGCCGAAGGTCTCGTCAATACGACGCTTGCCGAACTGCCTGGCTATCAGACAGGGTTCAATCAGGCAGCAAACCATATCGCCACCCTGCTCGGTCTGCCGGCGACATCGGTGACCGCCGGCCTGCGCAAGGGTTCGGCGCAGCCCTGGCCGCGCTACAACACCAAGATCGGCATTCCCGCCGACCTGGTCCGCAACCGTCCGGATATTCGCCGGGCAGAGCGCCAGCTGGCGGCTGCCACGGCATCGATCGGCGTCGCTGAAGCCCAGCTCTATCCGAGCCTGACGCTGAGCGGCTCCATCGATGGTTCGCGCATCGTTGCTTCCGCTGCCAGCGGCGGTCTCTCCGCCTGGTCCTTCGGTCCGAGCCTCAATATACCGATCTTCAACGGCGGCCAGCTGAAGGCCAATGTCGATATCGCCAAATCCGCCGCTCAACAGCAGTATCTCGCCTGGAAGCAGGCCGTGTTGAACGGCATCGAGGAGGTCGAGAACGCACTGGTCGCGCTGCGCAACAACTACGAGACCGTTGCAGCACTGCGCAAGGTCGTCGATTCCTCCGAGGAGGCGCTCGGATTGGCGCGCGAGAGCTACAAGGGCGGCGCAACGTCGCTGCTCGACGTGCTCGATGCGGAACGCTCGCTCGCCGCGTCGCGTGTCTCGCTCGCAGCCAGTATCCGCAATCTGGCCAACAGCTACGTTTCCCTGAACGTCGCCATCGGCGGCGGCTCAGCCATCGAACCGCCAGACAGCAAGGCCAACGAGGGCAAAACGTCCGCAGCTTACTGACGACGCAACCCATGAAAATGACGAGCGCGGCTGATTTCGATCGGCCGCGTTTTCGTTTGCAGCATCGATAGGTCCGCCACGCTCCCGCAGGGTCTTAATTACGCACGAACTTCGCGGCATGGTCAGCGCAAGGAAACCTGCCATCAATCCTGTACAGGCGTACACAGCGGCAGGCGAACGGTCTGCAGGAGGCCGCCTTCGCTGCGGTTGACGATGGCGATCGTGCCGCCGTGGTTTTCGATAATCTCACGCGAGATGGCGAGGCCGAGACCGGCGCCCGGCACAAGCTGCCGACGCGCCTGATCGACACGGAAGAACGGCTCGAAGACGCGGTCGAGCAGGTTCTGTGGGATGCCGGGACCGCTGTCGGCAATCGTCAGCACAGCTTCCGCCCCATTGCTGGAAAGAGCCACACCGGCGCCCTGACCATGGGTCGCGGCATTCACCACAAGATTGCGGATGGCACGCTTCAGCGCAAAGGGCGCACCCTTGACGAAGACGGGCGCGATCGCGCCCTGCTCCACGGGCAGGCCCGTTTCGCAGATCTCTGCCGCGACCGAACGAACAACCGCGTCAAACGCCACCTGTTCCCGCGCGGCGGGGCTGACCTCTTCTCGCACCAAACGGATAGCGCTGTCGGCGATATGGTCGAGTTCGTCGAGATCCTTGAGCCAGGATTGCCGGTCGTCGCCATCGCCGACGAATTCCGCCCGAAGCCGCATACGCGTCATCGGCGTGCGCATATCGTGCCCGGCGGCCGCAATCATCCGCATGCGGCTCGACACCGCCGCATTCAGCCGTGTCGCCAGCCGATTGATGGTCTTTGCGGTGGTGCGCACTTCCATCGGCCCGGTTTCCGGCAGTTCCGGAATGATGCCGTCTGGCCGGATGTTGGCAATCGTCTCGTCGAGGAGGCGCAACGGCCGCATCATGACGTTGCTGGCATAGATTGCGATCCCCGCCATGCCGATCGCGACGAGGGTGAGGTAGGCGGCAAGCGGCAGAATCGGAAACGGGCCGGGACCAGGAAAATCCAGGTAAGCCCAGCGGTCACCATCAAGGCGAACGGCAATGCCTTTGGAATGCCGATTGAAGTTTTCGAGCACGACGACGTCGGAGGTGTAGCCCAGCCGCCTGCCTTCTGCGAGAACGTTACGGGTCTGCTCCCGATCTACGCGATTTTCCGCAGGCTTTTGCTGTATCGGAATGCGCATTGTTTCCGCTGCGGATGGATCAGCCCGCAGCAACAGGGCGGTGAGTTCGGCCTTCTCCGCCAGAGCTTGGTCAAACGCGGCTTCCGGCGGCTTGCGCAGCAGCGTTGCCGTCACGAAGGCCGCGACAACCAACACGAGCACGACCGAGGCGACGAGCAGCGCCGTAAACCGGGTGCGCAGCGACCACATGCCTAGTTGCTCCGCTCGACGGGCACCGCGAGCTGATAGCCTTTGTTGCGCACCGTCTTCAGCATGCTGAACACGCTGGCATCGCCCAGCTTGCGGCGCAGACGGCTGACAAGAATGTCGATCGACCGGTCGAAGGGGTCGGCCGCCCGCCCTTGCGTCAAATCGAGCAGCGAATCCCGCGAAAGTACGCGGCCAGGACGCTGCAGGAAGACCATCAGCAATTCGAACTCTCCGCCGGTCAGATCAACAGGCGTGCCGTCGGGAGAAAGCAGAGTGCGGCTTTCGATATCCGCGACGTAATTGGCAAAGACGTATTGCCGGCCGCCTGCGGGTTGCGGGTCGCTGCGGCCACGCCGCAGGACAGCTCGGATGCGAGCGGCCAGTTCACGCGGATTGAACGGCTTGCCAAGATAGTCGTCGGCGCCGAATTCGAGACCGATGATCCGGTCGACATCTTCCTTCAGCGCCGTCAGCAGGATGATCGAAAGCTGCGGCGCACGCTCGCGCAAAGCGCGGCAGAGATCGAGCCCCGACCCGTCCGGCAACATGACGTCGAGAACGAGAAGATCGATCTTCAGCTCTGCGAGCTTTGCCTCGCACTCGGCCTTGCTGCCTGCGAGGCTGACACGAAAACCCTGCCCGTCCAGATATTTTCCGAGCAGGCGGCGAATCTCGAGATCGTCATCGACGACCAGTATGTGCGGTGTTGTGTCCATGCCGCACTTATACCAGTAGCGGACCAAAACACACGCAGCCCGGCCGGCCGACACGGCCGTTTTCTGTGTCGAAACATTTCCGGCCACGGGGCAATTACATTCCGTTACAAAAAATTGCCCGAATATTTCCGGAAATGCGCTTCGAACCAATTGCCGCAGGCACCGGATTTTATGGCGACAACGGGTTGGCATTGCTGCCGAAATCACACATAAAAACACTTGGCCCCTGCACCGTTCGCGGCGCGCTTCGGGCACCCGCCACGGCACACGAACGCTATGGCATTCGCGGGCCCGTCGCGGTCCTTTCAGTCGGAAAGATTTGAGGAAACGGGCACATCGAGATCGCGCAAACATTGCTTCTGGTCCTCGTCCTCGCGCCTTTCGCGGGAAGCCTCGCTGCAATCTGCATTCCGACCGACAAGGGCACGCCCGCTGCCTGGCTTTCCGGAGGCGTCGCCCTCTTTTGCCTGGTGACGGCGGCGGCTCTCTATCCGATCGTCGCGTCCGGCGAGGTCCTTCGCTACGAGGTGAACTGGCTCCCGGAACTCGGGCTGAATTTCACCCTGCGCATGGATGGTTTTGCCTGGATGTTCGCGAGCCTGGTGACGGCGATCGGCCTGCTCGTGGTCGTCTACGCCCGTTACTACATGTCAACCAGCGATCCGGTGCCGCGCTTCTTTTCGCTGTTCCTCGCCTTCATGGGCGCGATGCTCGGCCTCGTCCTTGCCGGAAATCTCATTCTGCTGGCGATCTTCTGGGAACTGACCAGCATCATCTCCTTCCTGCTGATCGGCTACTGGCACCACAATGCGCATGCCCGCGAAGGCGCCCGCATGGCGCTGACGGTCACCGGCACCGGCGGGCTGTGCATGTTCGTCGGGCTGATGCTGATCGGCCATATCGTCGGGAGTTACGATCTCGATACCGTCCTCTCCTCGGGCGACGTGATCCGCAACGATCCGCTCTACATGACCGTGCTGATCCTCATCCTCCTCGGTGCACTGACCAAGAGCGCGCAGTTCCCGTTCCATTTCTGGCTGCCGCATGCCATGGCCGCACCGACGCCGGTCTCGGCCTATCTGCACTCGGCAACCCTCGTCAAAGCCGGCATCTTCCTGCTCACCCGCCTCTGGCCGGTCATGGCAGGCACCGACGCCTGGTTCTGGATCGTCGGTCTGGCGGGGTTGAGCACGCTGCTGCTCGGGGCCTATTTCGCGATCTTCCAGCAGGACATGAAGGGTCTGCTCGCCTATTCGACGATCAGCCATCTCGGCCTGATCACCGTGCTGCTCAGCCTCGGCAGCCCGCTGGCGGCGGTCGCCGCGATCTTCCACACGATGAACCACGCGACTTTCAAGGCCTCGCTGTTCATGGCGGCGGGGATCATCGACCATGAAACCGGCACGCGTGACATGCGGCGACTGAGCGGCCTCTTCAAATACATGCCGTTCACCGCGACGCTTGCCATGGTCGCCAGCGCCGCGATGGCCGGCGTGCCGCTGCTCAATGGCTTCCTGTCGAAAGAAATGTTCTTCGCCGAGGCGATCGAAACGCACAAATACAACATCCTCGACACGGTGACGCCCTATGTCGCGACGCTGGCGAGCATGTTTGCCGTGACCTACTCGCTACGCTTCATCCACAGCGTGTTCTTCGGCCCGCCGCACGACCTGCCGAAGATGCCGCACGAGCCGCCGCACTGGATGCGCGCGCCGATCGAATTCCTGGTGTTCGCCTGCCTCGTCGTCGGTATCGTCCCCTCCTGGACCATCGGGCCTTTCCTGCATACGGCGGTCAAATCGGTGCTCGGCGATGCAACGCCGGTCTACAGTCTCGCGGTCTGGCATGGCTGGAACGTGCCGCTGCTTATGAGCTTGATCGCGCTTGTCGGCGGCGTTGGCCTGTTCCTGATCATGAAGTCCTACCTTGCCACCAGCGTCGAGGGCCCACCCTTCTTCCGCCGTCTCGAAGGCCAGCGCATCTTCGAGCGCGTGCTCGTCACGCTGTCGTGGAAATGGGCGCGGTCGATCGAGATGCGGGCAGGCACGCGCCGCCTGCAGCCGCAGATGCGTATCCTGATTGCCGTTGCTTTGCTGGCTGGCTCGATCACGCTGCTGACGCAAGGGTTCAAACCGGCGGCGATCGTTCTGCGCAGCATCGATCCGGCCTTTGCGCTGATTTGGCTGATCGGCATGATCTGCGCCGTCGGCGCTGCCTATCAGGCGAAATTCCACCGGCTGGCGGCCCTGGTGCTGCTTGGCGGCGCCGGGCTTGTCACCTGCATCACCTTCGTCTGGCTTTCGGCGCCCGATCTCGCAGTCACGCAGTTGCTCGTCGAGATCGTCACCACGGTTCTGATCCTGCTCGGCCTGCGGTGGCTGCCGAAGCGGATCGAGGACCCCGACGATCCGGAAATGATGACAATGTCCGTGCGCCTGCGCCGCTTGCGGGATCTTGTGGTCGCCTTGTTTTCCGGCCTCGGCATGATGCTCGTCTCCTACACGATGATGAGCCGCGAGGCGCCCGATACGATTTCGAGTTATTTCCTCGAGCGCGCCTACAAGGAGGGCGGCGGTACGAATGTCGTCAACGTCATCCTCGTCGATTTCCGCGGCTTCGATACGCTTGGAGAGATCGCCGTGCTCTGCATCGTCGCGCTGACGGTCTTCGCGCTGCTCCTGCGCTTCCGCCCGGCAACCGAGAGCCTGGAAACGCCCGAACAGCAGCGCGTGCAGAATGCTTTCGACGACGAACATCCGGACCGCAAGAAGGGCGACAGCATCGCCGAATACCTGCTTGTCCCTTCGGTCATCATGCGCTGGATGTTCCCCGTCATCGGCATGCTGGCGGCCTTCCTGTTCTTCCGCGGTCATGACCTGCCGGGTGGCGGTTTCGCCGCCGGCATCGCCATGTCGATCGGTTTCATTCTGCAATATATGGCCGGGGGCACGCGCTGGGTCGAGGAACGGCTGCGCATCCACCCACTGCGCTGGATGGCGATCGGTCTTGTCATTGCCACGGCGACAGGCCTTGGTTCATGGCTGTTCGGCTATCCGTTCCTCACCTCGCATGCCCAGTACGCCTCGCTGCCAATCATCGGCAAGATACCGCTGGCCAGCGCGATCCTGTTCGATCTCGGCGTCTTTTCGCTTGTGCTGGGTGCCACCGTGCTGATCCTGATCGCGCTCGCACACCAGTCCGTACGTGCACCGCGGGCGCAGGCCATCCGGGCGGCGAGAGCGTCTGCGAAGGAGACCGCGTAATGGAACTCGTGCTGTCTGCAGGCATTGGCGTGCTCACCGCTTCCGGTGTCTGGCTCCTGTTCCGGCCGCGGACCTATCAGGTCATCATCGGCCTGTCGCTGCTGTCCTACGCCGTCAATCTCTTCATCTTCGGCATGGGCCGCCTCAGGGTCAACGCGCCGCCGCTGCTGGAGCCAGGCGGCGCCGGCGGGCTTTTGACGCACACCGACCCCATTCCGCAGGCGCTGGTGCTGACTGCGATCGTCATCGGCTTTGCCATGACGGCGCTCTTCCTGGTGGTGTTGCTCGCCTCGCGCGGCTTCACCGGAACCGACCATGTGGACGGCAGGGAGTAACGCGGCATGAACGAGCTGCATCACCTGATCGTCCTGCCGATCCTGTTGCCGCTGGTGACAGCGGCGGTACTGATCCCTGTCGATGAGCGCAATCGCACGCTCAAGGGCGTGCTGGGTTTTGCCTCGACCATGCTGGTCTTTTTTGCCGGCGTCATTCTCATGCGGGCGGCGGCCACGTCCGGCGATGGAGATTCCGGAGCGGTCGTCTATCTGCTCGGCAACTGGCCGGCACCCTTCGGCATTGTCCTCGTGCTCGACCGCCTGTCTGCGCTGATGCTGGTCCTCGCCTCAGTTCTGGCGCTGGCTGCACAGGTGTTTTCGATGTCAAAATGGCACCGCGCAGGGCACCATTTCCATTCGCTCTTCCAGCTCATGCTGGCCGGGCTGAACGGCGCCTTTCTGACCGGCGACCTCTTCAACCTGTTCGTCTTTTTCGAAATGATGCTGGCCGCCTCCTACGGCCTGTTGCTGCACGGCTCGGCCGATGCGGGTGAAGGCTGGTCTGCACTACATTGCCGTCAACCTTGCCGCATCCTCGCTGTTTTTGATCGGCGTCAGCATGATCTATGGGGCGACCGGCACGCTCAACATGGCCGACCTTGCACTGCGGATCGGAACGATCGGCCCGGAAAGCCGGATGCTGATGGAGGCGGGTTCTGCCCTTCTCGGCATCGCCTTCCTCGTCAAGGCCGGCATGTGGCCACTCGGCTTCTGGCTCCCTGCGGCCTATTCGGCCGCAACGCCGCCGGTGGCCGCGATCTTCGCTATTCTCACCAAGGTCGGCGTCTATATCCTCCTACGGCTTTCCTTGCTGCTCTTCGGCAGCGACGCCGGGAGTTCCGCCGGTTTCGGACAATCGATCCTGCTCTACGGAGGCTTGCTGACCATCGGTTTCGGCGCGATCGGCGTCCTTGCCTCGCAGGCGATGGGCAGGCTGGCGGGGTACTGCGTCCTGGTCTCCTCCGGCACGCTGATGGCGGCCATCGGGCTCGGCAATGGCGCCGTCATCGGCGGCGCGCTGTTCTATCTCGTCAGCTCGACGCTGACGATCTGCGCCTTTTTCCTGCTGATCGAACTGGTGGAACGCGCCCGCGACGCCGGCGCCGACGTTCTGGCCGTCACCATGGAAGCCTATGGCGACATCGACGAGAACGAGGAGGAAAAGGAGGAGGGCGTGGCGGTACCCGGCACCATGGCCGTGCTTGGCCTCTGCTTCTCCGCCTGCGCCATTCTCCTCTCGGGCCTGCCGCCACTCTCCGGTTTCCTTGCCAAATTCGCGATGCTGCATGGCCTTTTCAACCCCGGCAGCTTCGGCGGCGACGCGCCGGTTTCGGGAGCGGAATGGACCTATACCGCCCTGCTCATCCTGTCTGGTCTCGCCGCGATGATCGCCATGAACCGCGTCGGCATCCGCACCTTCTGGACCTCGATCGAAGGCACCATCCCGCGCGTCTTCCTGATCGAGATCGCCCCTGTCCTCATGCTTCTGGCGGTTTGCGCCTTCTTGAGCCTGCAGGCCGGCTCGGCGATGCGCTACATGGATGCCACCGCCAAGGCGTTGACCGAACCGCAAAACTACATCGGTCGCGTGATGTCGGCGCCGAGCGCCGGGCCGATGGCAGGGGATTGAGCCATGCGCTACTGGTTCCCCTATCCGCTGCTCTCCTTGTCGCTTCTTGCTTTCTGGCTGCTGGTCAATCAGTCGATTTCGCCCGGCCATATCCTGCTCGGCAGCGCGCTCGGCATTTCATGGGCCTGGATCATGGTCAACCTGCAGCCGGACAAGACCCGGCTGCGGCAATTTCGCCGCATTGCCGTCCTCACCAGCCACGTCGCCATCGACGTACTGCGCTCCAATCTGGCGGTCATGGGCGTGATCCTGCGCGGCGGAAACCGTCCGGTGAATTCCGGTTTCGTGACGATCGACCTCAGCCTGCGTGACGACAATGCACTGGCGCTGCTCGCCTGCATCCTGACGGCAACGCCCGGCACGGCATGGCTGGAGTTCGACCGGCAGGCCGGCGTTCTCACGATCCACGTCCTCGACCTCGAAAACGGAGAGCGTTGGTCAGACCTGATCAAGCGCCGCTACGAGGCCCCGCTGAAGGAGATATTCGAATGAACGAACTCTTCATCATCTGGTCGATTCTCGTCTCTCAGATATTGCTCGGCCTGGCGATGGGATGCGCCCTGTTTCGCATCGCCCGGGGTCCACGCGCACAGGATCGCATCCTCGGCCTCGATGCGCTCTATATCAACGCCATGCTGCTGCTGCTGACGTTCGGAATCCGCACCGCCAATTCGATTTATTTCGAAACGGCCCTGATCATCGCTCTGCTCGGCTTCGTTTCCTCGATCGCCTTTGCCAAATTCCTGATGCGCGGCGAGGTGATCGAATGAGCCACCTGACCGACCTTCCGATTTGGGCGGCGATCCCGGTCTGCCTTCTGCTTCTCTCTGGCTCGGCAATCTCCCTTGTCGGCTCGATCGGGCTGATCAGGCTGAAAACCTTCTACGGCCGCCTGCATGCGCCGACGCTCGGCTCCAGCGCCGGCACCATCCTGATCTGCCTTGCCTCGATGATCACCTTTGCCGTGCTGCAGAACCGCTGGATTTTCCATGAGGTCCTTATCGTCATCTTCGTTATCCTGACGACACCGGTGACGCTGATGCTGCTTGGGCAGGCGGCGCTCTATCGGGATCGCATCGAGGAGCGTACAGACGTGCCGCGCAAGACGGCGGGTCCGGAGCCGGATCTGTCGGCGATCGATATCTGACCGCGAAGACTATTCGCGGCCGCGGAAGCGGCGCTGGTAGGCGGCGTCATAGAGCGCGCTCTCGCGAAAGCCCTTAGCTTCCAGCGTCCGGCCGACGAAGATCAGGGCCGTGCGCTCAATGGGCTCCGCCGCAACCTTGGCCTCGATATCGCCAAGCGTTCCCCGCACCACGCGTTCGTCCGGCCAGGACGCCTTGACGACGATGGCAACCGGGCAGTCGGCGCCGTAAAGCGGCGTGAGTTCCTCGACCACCTGCGGAAGCGCGTGGATCGCCAAATGGATCGCCAGCGTCGCACCCGTCGCACCGAAACCGGCCAGCGTCTCGGCATTCGGCATCGGCGAGGCGCGGCCGGAAACACGGGTCAGCACGAGGCTCTGGGCCACTGCCGGAATGGTGAGTTCCCGGCCAAGGGTGGCGGCAGCAGCGGCAAAGGCCGGGACGCCCGGCGTCATGGTATAGTCGAGCCCGTGTTTCTCCAGCCGGCGGATCTGTTCGGCAACGGCGCTCCAGACCGAGAGATCGCCGGAATGCAGCCGTGCCACATCGTGACCCGCGGCTGCAGCCGTTACATATTCGGCTTCGATCTCGTCGAGCGACATCGGCGCGGTATCGACGATACGGGCGCCCTGCGGGCAATATTGCAGCAGTTCCATTGAGACGATCGAGCCGGCATAGAGGCAGACCGGGCAACGGGCGATCAGGTCGCGGCCGCGAACGGTGATCAGGTCTGCGGCACCGGGGCCAGCGCCGATGAAATGAACTGTCATGCTGTTTCCTCTTGAAATTCCGGCTTCACCCATGACCATTGCGTCACCGGCATGGCCGGGCGCCAGCCTGTCATCGCCCCCACCGGCAAAGCACGGGCGATATCGATGCGGATGAGCGAGCCGCCCAGTCGGGCGTGATGGTCCAGAAGCATCGCTTCCATCTGTGTCGTCACGGCATTTGCAACCACGCGGCCACCGGGCTTCAAAGCCGCAAGGGCCGCGTCCATGACACCGTCTTCGCTCCCACCGCCGCCGATGAAGATCGCGTCCGGACTTGGCAATCCTTTCAGCACGGCAGGTGCAGTGCCCTGAACGACGACCAGTCCCGGCACGCCAAAGTTCGCCGCATTGCGCTTGATGCGTTCCGCGCGTTCGGCAGAGCCCTCAACCGCGATTGCCTTCATGGCCTGATCGGAGAGCAGCCATTCGATGCCAATCGACCCGGAGCCGGCCCCGACATCCCAGAGCAGTTCGCCACGGCGTGGCGCCAGCGCCGACAGGGTCAGCGCGCGGATTTCACGCTTGGTGATCTGGCCATCATGCTCGAACAGGCCATCATCGAGCCCCTTCGTCAGCGGCAGGACACGCGCGCCGTCACCCACCGCGACCTCAACGGCGCAGATGTTCAGCGGGTTGATACCGCTCAAGGAAAACTCAGACGCAATCTGCGAGGTAACCCGCTCATGCACCCCGCCCAAAGCCTCGAGCACGGTCAATCTGGATCGGCCAAACCCGCTGCCGGCGAGCAACGCAGCCAGCACCGCCGGGCCTTGCCCGTCCGAGGTCAGCGCAAGAACACGGCTGCCGGGCTGAAGGTGTGGCCGGATCAGATCAATGGGGCGGCCATGCAGCGAAATCGTCACCGTCTCCTGCAGCGCCCAGCCGAGGCGCGAAGCGGCGAGACTGAAGGAGGATGGCGACGGAAGCACCCGCATCTCGATGGGATCGATATGCCGGGCGAGCGTGACACCGACGCCGAAGAAGAACGGATCGCCGGTGGCGAGCACCACGACGGACGCTCCCCGAAGCGCGATGACGGCCTCCATGGAACGTTCGAACGGGCTCAACCAGACATGGCGGTCGCCATGGATCAGTGGCCCGGCCAATTCCAGATGACGCGCGCCACCGAAGACGACCGATGCGCTGGCGATCCATCGCTTGGCCTCGTCGCCGAGACCCGCTAAACCATCTTCGCCAAGGCCGATGATCGTCAGCCAGGGCGCACTTTTGCCAGAAGACGGGGACTGATCGTCAGACATGAGCAAACACCGCATCCTGATTCTCGGCGGCACCACGGAAGCGCGGCAACTGGCGGCCGCCCTGGCGGATCGCGTGGATTGCGACCGGCTGCTTTCTTTGGCCGGACGGACGGCGGAGCCCATGGCCCAGCCGGTACCGGTGCGCAGCGGCGGCTTCGGCGGCAGCGACGGGCTTGCCCAATTCCTCAAGACGGAAAAATTCGATCTCTTGATCGACGCGACACATCCCTTCGCGGCGCGGATCTCGCAGAATGCGGCGATCGCGGCGAGGGAAACCGGAATTCTCTTCTTCGCCTTGCGCCGTCCCGGCTGGGAACGGCAGCCCGGCGATCGCTGGACCAGCGTTGCCTCCGTTGCCGAAGCAGCCGGAGCGCTCGGCGAAACACCGAGATGCGTCTTCCTCGCCATCGGCCGGCAGGAGGCTTTCCACTTCGAAAGCGCGCCGCAGCATCACTATCTGGTCCGCAGTGTCGATCCGGTGACGCCGCCGCTCGCCGTTCCCGACGCGCGTTATCTGCTGGCCACAGGTCCCTTCGAGGAGACGGCAGAACGAGAGCTTCTGACTAGCAACCAGATCGAGGTCATCGTCGCCAAGAACAGTGGCGGCAAGGCGACCTACGGCAAGATCGCTGCGGCGCGCACGCTCGGCATCGAGGTGATCATGGTCGAGCGCCAGCAGCCGGCCAATGTCCGTACCGCCGATACCGTTGAAGAAGCGCTCGGCCTTGTCGATCACCTTTTCTCCCCGGAAATGAATCGCGGCGTGTAGACGAGGTCCGGCTTGTCCGGACGCGGGATGATCCGTGTTTCCGGCGAGCCGATGATGACGCAGGTCGCCATGTCGGCCTTCTGTGCGTCGGCGCTTCCAAGCGGCATGACCAGCATGCGTTCGTCCGGACGACCGGCAGCGCGACCGAAGATCACCGGCGTTTCCGCAGGCAGCACCGTGCGCAGAATGTCAAAGGCTTCGCCCAGCTGCCAGGGCCGCGCCTTGCTGATCGGATTGTAGAGCGCGATCACCAGGCCGGCCTCTGCCACCAGCTTCAGCCGGCGCGTGATGACATCCCACGGCTTGAGATTGTCGGAAAGCGAAATGGCGCAGAAATCATGGCCGAGCGGGGCGCCGATACGAGCGGCCACGGCAAGCATCGCGGTGACGCCGGGCGTGATGACGAGATCGATCCCGCGCCAGTCGTCCGGTCCCTTGTCGATCGCCTCGCAGATGGCCGCAGCCATCGCGAAGACGCCGGGATCGCCGCCGGAGACGACGCAGACATTGGTTCCTTCGGCCGCGTGGCGAAGTGCTGCCTGAGCACGATCGAGCTCCTCGCGATTGTCAGAGGCGATACGGTTTTGATCCGGCCGCAGCGACAGGCGGTCAAGATAGGGACCATAGCCAAAGAAATCCGTCGATTTCGACACGGCATCGACCGCCTCGGGCGTCATCTGCTGCGGACCGCCGGGACCAGTACCGATCACATATAGCGTACCGCTCATGGCCGATCCTTCCATCCGGGCACCAGCACCAGCGAGAAATAGGGCGCCTCGTCATCGGCTTTTTCGGCAAGCGGGATCATGGCGGAATTGGCCATCGTGCCGCGCTCGACGTAAACCGCCTGGGTGAGCTTGCCGGCGGCTGCGAGCGCCCGGCGGATCTTCGGCAGATTGCGGCCGACCTTCATGATCACGGCAGCTTCCGTATCGCCGAGACGGCGAACGAGCTGCGTCTCGGCCATGGTACCGGGAAGGACGGAGAGGACGTCATCGCCCTGAACGATCGGCAGGCCGGCGAGCGACCAGCAGCCGGACATGGCGGTAATGCCCGGAATGACCTCAACCGGGAAACGTCCAGCGAGCCGCACATGCAGATGCATATAGGAGCCGTAGAACATCGGATCGCCTTCGCTGAGGATCGCGACGGTGCGTCCGGCCTCCAGATGTTCGGCAACGGCGGCGGCTGAAGCATCGTAGAAGCCAGTGATCTGGCTCTTGTAGTCTTCGTGTTCCTTGTCGATCTCGACCGTCACCGGATAGTAGAGCGGCAGCTCGATCAGGCCCGGCTTCAGCAGTCCCTCGACCACAGCGCGGCCGTTGCCACGCCGCCCTTCCTTGGCGAAATAAGCGAGCACATCGGCTGCTTCCAACGCTTTGACGGCCTTGAGCGTGAGGAGTTCGGGATCGCCCGGACCAGTGCCGACACCGATCAGCCTGCCTGGTGAAAGCGCGCTCACAGGCCCGGCCTCGCCAGCGAATTGACGGCGGCCGCCGTCATCGCGCTGCCGCCAAGCCGGCCGCGCACGATGGCATAGGGCACGCCATAGGAATTTTCAGCCAGCGCATCCTTCGATTCCGCTGCCCCGACGAAACCGACCGGCATGCCGATGATCGCCGCCGGTTTCGGCGCACCGTCACGCAGCAGTTCCAGCAGGTAGAACAGCGCGGTCGGCGCGTTGCCGATGGCGACGACCGAACCGGCCATCCGCTCGACCCACAGCCTGAGCGCCGCCGCCGAGCGGGTATTGCCGATCTCACGGGCGATATCGGCGGTCTGCGGCTCGCGGAGCGTGCAGATCACGTCGTTATCGGCCGGCAGACGCGCGCGGGTGATGCCGTGGGAAACCATGAAGGCATCGCAGAAGATCGGCGCGCCCGATTTCAGCGCCTGCCGGGCAGCCGGAACGAAGCCGGGGGAAAACTCGAAAAACCGGGCGGCATCGACCAATCCGCAGGCATGCACCATGCGAACGGCGAGATCGGCCTCGTCTTCGGAAAAGCGGGAAAGATCGGCCTCGCTGCGGATAATGGCAAAGGAGCGCTCGTAGATGGCGTCGCCATCCCGGATGTAATCGTATTCAGGCATCTCTATCCCTGTTGAACCGCGGCGGTGATGACCTCCGCTCCGAGCCGTGTAAGGCAGGAGCGTGCCGATTCGCCAGCCCGTTTCCTCTGCCGCACCAGCGCCTCGAGGCGTTCCATCGCGGATCTTATCGTTTTCTCTTCGATGTAGGCATTCGGCGCGGCCGAGGCAGGACCATTTACGACAAGGCCATAGCCTATTGGCGCAGCCGTGATCGTCAGCGCCGATGAGGAGGGTTTGGCGCACCCTTTTGCACAGCCGGAGACGTGGACGGTCAGCGAGCCATCGAGAAGCGAGGGCGCGGCGTCGATCACCGCTTGCGCGACCGCCCGTGTATCAATCAAAGCCGAAGCACAGGCGCCGATACCGGCGCAGGCGGCAATGTCATTGCGCGGATCGCCCGGAAAGGCCCTGAGGCCATGACCGAGCGCCAGTGCCTGTGCGGCGGCGACCCGGTCAGCAACGATCCCCAGAACCATCAACCCATGATCGGGCGCGAGGCGGATTTCCGTTGCCCCGAAAATTTGTAGCGCCTCAAGGAATATTCGAAGGTCCCGCGAGCGGATTTGACCGAAGGCCAAACCAACGCCCAACGCCGCACGATCTGCGCCAAGGTTGTGGATTCCGGCGGAATTCGGCGCGGGCTCCACTCGCTCGACTGCATCGAGATCGGCCATCGAAGCGAGGCTGGCCCGCAACGTGGCGGCATCGATATCCCGGGCACGCGCACTGACGCCCGTCGCGGCAAGGGTTTTCAGAATGGTCAGGACGGCCGCAAGGACCGCCGATTCGTCCAGAAAAGCGACCCGCCGGGACGTCGCTTCCGTGCCAGCAAGAGCCAGCTGCCACAGCGTCTTTCCTCCGACGCAAACGGCACGCAGGCGGATATCGGCGGTTACCCCACCGAGATGCAGGTGCCCACCACCATCGACGGTGATCGACAATTTCGGCGCAAGGGTAAGCGGCGGCCGGTGTTCGGCAACCGCGGCCCGGAGTTGTGCAGCGAGAGGCAGGGGATTGACGATCTCGGAGGGGTCCAACCCCGCCAGAGGCGGCGTTTCGATTGCGAGCCCTTCGGCAACTCCGATCCCGGCATCTGCAATTTTCGAGGCGAGGAGCGGCACCGTCGCCGCCGTCAGACCGCGGATTTGCAGATTCCCTCGCGCCGTGACTTCGAGGATACCGTTTCCGCAGATCTCGGCGGCATCGGCTACCGCGATCAATTCACCCAGCGCAAAGCCAGGCTTTGCCGGGCGCAGGCGCACGAGAAGGCCGTCACCCGTCACCATCGGCGTTGCCAGCGACGGACAAGCGCCGCGACGCATCGAGGATCGATGTCCGGCCGGATTCTCAACTGATACAGCACAGATCGTCATCGCGGTTGGCCGGTCATCTCCCGTTTCATCAAAGACGCGGCCCAGATCGCCGCGGTTCCGTCCATATAGCATTCTACAACAGGGACAAACCAGCCGCCATGCGATGCGGCGGACAACGGGGTGGACCGTGCCGGCCGCTATTCCTCGAAATCCCTGCCTTTTTGCAGGAGATAGATATCCATGATCCAGCCGTGGCGCGCCCGTGCTTCGGCCCTCGTTCTTAGAATATCGTCCCGTACGTCGGCGAGCCGGCCGGAGATGACGATTTCCTGCGCCGTGCCGAGATAGGCGCCCCAATAGATCCGCGCATCCGGATCCTCGATCGTCATGAAGGCTTGCTCGCCATCCAGCATGACGACCGCCGTCTCGGTTTTCTCCGGAAAGCTCTCGGCAAGCCGGCGTCCCGTGGTGATCTCCACCGGCTTGCCAACGAGATTGAGCGGTATCCGGTGGCTGGCGGCGAGCGCCTGGATGCTGGTGATGCCGGGAATGACCGAATAGTCGAACGTCACTGTGCCCAGGGCGCGAACCCGCTCGATGATGCGGATCGTACTGTCATAGAGCATTGGATCGCCCCAGACGAGGAAGGCGCCGGCCTGGCCGTCCTTCAGCTCGTCGAGCAGCAGCCGTTCATAGGCCGTGGCGATTGCTGCATGCCACTGGTCGACACTCTGGTGATAGGAGCGCTCTGCAGTCTGACGGACGGGAACCGCGAACTCGACGACGCGGCCTTGCGGCCGCGTGACATAACGCGAAACGATATCGCGGCGGATATCGGCAAGCTGCGCCTTTGCCGCGCCCTTCGTGGGGATGAACAAAACGTCGACGCTGTTCAGCGCGTTGATCGCCTGAATGGTCATATGTTCCGGATTGCCGGTGCCGATACCCACGATCAGAACGTTTTTCATGCCCAAGCCCTTGTCACGCCGCGTCCGTCTTTGGCCGATTGACCGAACTGAGGCAAGGCTGCGCAAGCGCCTTACCACCTGAACTGAGCTTAAGTATCCGATTAAACACAATAAATATTTTCGAGAAACACAGCGCAAAATGTGGCAATATCCAGCAAGTTCCATTAAGAACGCGAAAAATTCATATATTTAGCGCAAAAAAGCCGGAAAAGACCGCGCAAAAGCATGTTCCTGACGCGACCGACCCACGGGTCATGCGACTTTAATTGTGGCACACTGGTGCATTCCATTGAGGCGGCAGCCGTCTCGCGAGGACCTCTACAGTGAAACATTCGAAAAGTACCCAGAGCATTACCGATCCTATTCAGGCCTTGCGCGACTGCAAGATGGCCTTCGTCGGCGTGTTCATTGCGAGCGCTCTTGTCAATATTCTTTACCTGACGGGCTCCTTCTTCATGCTGGAGGTCTATGATCGGGTACTACCCAGCCGAAGCATCCCGACCCTTGTCGCGCTCTGCTTGCTGGCCCTGTTGCTCTATGCTTTCCAGGGCGCCTTCGAAATGGTGCGCGGCCGCATGTTCGTGCGCATTGCCGGCGCGCTCGATGAAGCCATGAGTGGCCGCATCTATCGCGCCGTGGTCCAGGCTCCGTTGAAATTGCGCACACAGGGCGACGGCCTGCAGGCATTGCGTGATTTCGACCAGATCCGCTCCTTCCTGTCGGGATCAGGCCCGGCAGCTTTCCTCGATCTGCCCTGGTTGCCGCTTTATATCGCCATCTGCTTCATGTTCCATTACTGGATCGGTATCGTCGCGGTCGGCGGCTCGATCATCCTGATCACGCTCACGTTCTTGACCAATCGCGGCACCCAGGCGCCCTCCAAAAGAGCATCGGAGGCCGGCAACCAGCGCAACGCCTTCGCTCAGTCCTCGCAGCGCAACGCCGAAGTCATGCAGGCCATGGGCATGCTCGGCCGCATGTCGCAGCTCTGGGACGTGCGAAACAGCAACTACCGGGAACAGAACCGCGAGACGTCCGACGTCGGCAATGGCTATGGCGCGCTCTCCAAGGTGTCCCGCATGGCGCTGCAATCCGCAGTTCTCGCCACCGGCGCCGTTCTGGTCATCGAGGGCTCGGCTTCTCCGGGCATCATCATCGCAGGTTCAATCCTGACGGCACGCGCCCTCGCCCCGGTCGAACTGGCGATCGGCAACTGGCGCAGCTTCGTTTCCGCCATGCAAAGCCGGCAAAGGCTGAAGGATCTGCTGACCGCTCTGCCGGAGCGCGACGCCCCGCTGGAACTGCCCGTGCCGAAGGAAAAGCTGAGCGCCGAAAATCTTGCCGGCGGCCCGCCAGGGGCGCAGCGCCTGACCTTCGCCGAAGTCAATTTCGTGGTGAAGGCCGGCAGCGCGCTCGGCGTCATCGGCCCAAGTGCTTCGGGCAAGTCATCGCTCGCGCGCGCTCTGATCGGCATCTGGCCATCCTATCGCGGCTCTGTCCGGCTTGACGGTGCTGCGCTCGACCAGTGGGATACTGACAGGCTCGGCCGGTATGTCGGCTATCTGCCGCAGGATGTCGAACTGTTCGCCGGCACCGTGGCGCAGAACATTGCGCGTTTTGCAGACGACGCGTCAGCCGGGGCAGTCGTTTCCGCGGCCCGGGCCGCGCGCGTCCACGATCTCATCCTGAAACTGCCGAACGGCTACGAAACCGAGATCGGCGAAAGTGGCGCAGCGCTTTCGGCCGGCCAGCGCCAGCGTATCGCACTGGCACGCGCGCTCTACGGCGACCCCTTCCTGGTGGTTCTCGACGAGCCCAACTCCAACCTCGACGCCGAGGGCGAACAGGCACTCACCGACGCGATTATGAGCGCGCGCGCCCGCGGCGGGATCGTCGTCGTCGTCGCCCACCGGCCGAGCGCGCTTGCAGCCGCCGATATGGTGTTGATGATGAACGAAGGACGGATGCAGGCCTTCGGGCCGAGAGACGAAGTGCTTGCGCAGATCCTGCGCAAACAAAACCGCCCGCCGCAAATTGCCGGCTCCACCTCACTGAAAATCGTGGGTGAAGAACAGGAGTCCGCGTCGTGACCGATATCTCCATGGAAACAAAACCGGTGAACTCCCGCCGCTCGCTTGCCCGGCACATGACCGCCGTCTCGATCCTTGCCCTCGCCCTCGTCGTCGGCGTTGGCGGCTGGGCGGCAACGACCGAACTGTCGAGCGCGATCGTCGCTTCCGGCACCGTCGTGGTCGAGAACAACGTCAAGAAAATCCAGCACCTGACCGGCGGCATCGTCGGCGAGGTATTGGTGAAGGAAGGCGATAGCGTCAAGGCCGGGCAGACCCTGATCAAGCTCGATGGCACGACCGTTCGCGCCAACCTGTCGATCGTGCAGAACACCCTGGCGCAGCTTTATGCCCGCCGCGCCCGCCTGCTGGCCGAACAGACCGGCGCCGACGAATTCACCATCCCGGAAGACCTGAACGCGCTCACATCAGGCTCAAGCACACCTGCCGCCCTTCTCGAAGAAAGTGAACGCAAGCTCTTCATCAGCCGCAAGAACGCGCTTGTCGGCATGAAAAGCCAGCTCGCATCGCGCAAGGGCCAGCTGGCCGACGAAACCAAGGGCCTGACGGTTCAGCTGGCTGCCATCGAGGATGCGCTGAAGCTGATCGAGGAGGAACTGTCGGGTCTCGACAAGCTCTATGGCCAGGGCCTGGTTTCCATGCAGCGGCTGACCGAGCTCAAGCGTAACCGCGCCCAGCTGGAAGGCGACCGCGGTGCGCGCATCGCCTCCCGGGCGCAGGCCGCCGGCAAATCCAGCGAGATCGACCTGCAGATCCTGCAGCTCGACGAAGACCGCCACACCGAGAACGCCAAGGAACTGACCGACGTCGAGGGTAAGATCGCCGAATACGAAGACCGCCGCATCGCCGCCATCGATCAGTTGAAGCGCCTCGATATCGCCTCGCCGCTGGACGGACGGATCTACCAGCTCGCCGTGCATTCGGTGAACGGCGTCATCAATCCCGGTGAGGTGCTGATGCTCGTCGTCCCTGGCGCAGACGGCCTGACGGTCGAGGCCAAGATCGCCACGCACGACATCGACCAGATACGCTTGGGACAGCCGGTTGAAATCCGCTTCAGTGCCTTCAACCAGCGCACCACACCGATCGTAGAGGCGGAAGTCGTGACCATCGCGCCGGACATTGTCACCGACCAGCGCACCGGCGCCACATATTACCCGCTGCGCATCAAGCCCAAGCCGGAAAGCCTCGCTCAACTGAAGGGATTGTCGCTCTATCCGGGCATGCCCTCGGAGGTCTTCATCAAGATCGCCGACCGCACCGTGATATCCTACCTCGCAAAACCACTGACCGAACAACTACAGCATACATTCCGCGAGGATTGAGCTGCCCTGCAACACGCGCGGCGCCACGTCGCGCGTGTTGCAGGAAAACGCTGATTGGAAACATTCCTTGCTGCCCTGCAAAAATGGCGTGGCCGCGCGCCACCCGGCAGGTGTAAGACCGTTCTGATGACTTCGAAGCGAACCGGCTACATCTTCGTCCTGCTTGCGATCTCGATTTTCTCGATCCAGGACGCGATTTCCAAGCATTTGGGCGGCCTCTATCCACCCGTCCTGATCACGATGATCCGCTACTGGGCCTTCGCGGCCTTTGCCATCGCGTTGGCATCACGAACGCAGGGCGGTCTTTCGGCGGCGGCAAAAACGAAGCGGCCGGTCCTGCAGATCTTGCGTGGCGTCCTGCTTGCCTTCCAGATCGTCGTCGTCATTTTTTCGTTTTCCACGGTCGGCCTTGCACATTCGCAGGCAATCTTCTCCTCGGGACCCCTGTTTGTAGCACTTCTCTCCATGCCGCTTCTAGGTGAGCGCGTCGGCTGGCGGCGGTGGACGGCCATCATCATCGGATTGCTCGGCGTTCTCCTCATCCTGAACCCGGGCGGCGGCAGCTTCGACCTCAAGCTTCTGATCCCGATCTCGTCATCGCTGATCTTCGCGATCTACGTGATCTCGACGCGGCTGGTCAGCCGCGTCGATACTGCCATGACGAGCTTTTTCTACACGGGTGTCGCCGGTGCCGTGGCGATCACGGCCGTCGGCCCTTTCTACTGGACGGCGCTTGCACCACAGGACTGGGTCTGGATGCTGCTGCTCTGCATCACCGGAACGACCAGCCACTTTTTCCTGATCAAGGCCTATGAACTGCTCGACGCCGCCGAGGTCCAGCCGCTCACCTATTTGCAACTCGTCTTCGCCTCGATCATCGGCGTCGTCATATTCGGCGAAACGATCGGGCTCAATGTGATTGCCGGATCGGCTATCGTCGTCTGCGCGGGGATTTTTACCGTCTGGCGCGAAAGCGTTGTCGCCCGGCGGAAAGCCAAACCACCGGAGCCGCCGTCCTCTCAGACGCTGACCTGAGCCTGCACTTCGGGATTGGCCGGCAGAGCCCAGTCGATGGGCTCGCGCCCATTCGTAGCGAGGAAATCGTTGGCCTTGGAAAAGGGTTTGCTGCCGAAGAACCCGTTATGGGCCGACAGCGGCGATGGGTGCGGCGAGCGGAGCACGAGATGGCGCGACCGATCGACGAAGGCGGCCTTCTTCTGTGCATAGGATCCCCACAGGATGAAGACGACCGGATGCTCCTGCTCGTTGATCGCGCGGATGATCGCATCGGTGAACCGTTCCCAGCCCTTGCCCTGATGGGACGCCGCGATCGCGCGCTCGACCGTCAATACGCTGTTGAGCAACAGCACCCCCTGGCGCGCCCAGCCTTCGAGAAAACCGTGGCGGGCGGGCGGAATGCCGAGGTCGCTCTGCAGTTCCTTGTAGATATTCACCAGCGACGGCGGCAACCGCACGCCGGGTTTGACGCTGAAGGACAACCCATGCGCCTGCCCCTCCCCGTGATAGGGATCCTGCCCGAGAATGACGACCCGCACCGTCTCGAGCGGCGTAAGGTCCAAGGCTCGGAAATACTCCGGTCCCTTGGGGAAAATCTGTTTGCCGTCACGTTTTTCCTGAAGGAGGAACGCCTTCAGCTCGGCCATGTAGGGGCTGGAGAATTCCGGCACCAGGACCGCTTTCCAGCTTTTCTCGAGCGTCACATTCGATTCCATCGCGTTTTCCGGCCTCTCCATTCCCGTCCGTCGGACGCGCCGAATTTAACGCCGGAATGATCCATGGCAAGCATGAACGTCGAGAAGCGGCGAATGAGTTTCAATATATTTGCTGAAATATAATGCTAGCCAATCGCGCTACACCGTTATATCTACAGGAATATCTCGAACCGATGGGGAAACGCATGCATACTGAACGTCGAAGCCTGCTGAAATTTGTTGCAGCCACCGTCGCCGCTCTCTGGATCAGCGGAATGCCGCTGCTGCAACCGGCGGCCGCGGCCGAAAAAGTTACCGTCTTTGCTGCCGCCAGCCTGAAGAACGCTCTCGATGCCGTCAACGGCGAGTGGCAGAAGGAAGCCGGCAGGGAAACGACCGTCTCCTATGCGGCGAGCTCGGCGCTCGCCAAGCAGATCGAGGCCGGCGCGCCGGCCGATGTCTTCATCTCCGCCGATCTGGCCTGGATGGACTACGTCGCCGAAAAGAAACTGATCAAGGACGACACGCGCGCCAACCTGCTCGGCAACCGCATCGTTCTGGTGACCGGCAGCCAAGACGCCGCTCCCGTTGATATCAAGCAGGACTTCGACCTGAAGGGCCTGCTTGGCGAGGAGAAACTTGCTATGGGCGCCGTCGATTCCGTTCCTGCCGGCAAGTACGGCAAGGCCGCGCTCGAAAAGCTCGGCGTCTGGTCGTCCGTTGAAAAGAATGTGGCCGGTGCCGAAAACGTCCGGGCAGCGCTTCTCTTGGTTTCCAAGGGCGAAGCACCCTATGGCATCGTCTACAAGACGGATGCCGCCGCCGACAAAGGCGTGAAGATTGCCGGCACTTTCCCCGAAGACAGCCATCCGCCGATCGTCTACCCGATTGCCATCACAGCCGAGAGCAAGAACCCGGACGCCGCTGCTTATGTCGATTTCATCAAATCGGCCAAAGCTGCAGCTCTCTTCGAAGCGCAGGGCTTTACCATCCTGAAATAAGGATAGAACGCGCTCTATCCGCCAAGGGATAGAGCGCCTATCGTCTGCCGGCAAGGACGGGAGCACGGCATTTGGACTGGCTGGTTTTGAGCGACGCGGAGTGGACGGCGATCCGCCTCAGTCTGCGCGTCTCGTTTGTCGCCATGTTCGCCAGCCTGCCCTTGGCGATCGGCATTGCCATGATCCTGGCGCGGGGTCGCTTCTGGGGGAAATCCATCCTCAATGGCATCGTTCACCTTCCCCTGGTCCTGCCACCGGTCGTGACCGGTTTTCTTCTGCTCGTCCTGTTCGGAAAACGTGGGCCGATCGGTGCGTTTCTCGCCGAATACACAGGCCTTGTCTTTTCCTTCCGCTGGACGGGGGCGGCGCTTGCCTGCGCCATCATGGCCTTCCCGCTGATGGTGCGCAGCATCCGGCTGTCGATCGAGGCGGTCGACCGCAGACTTGAGCAGGCGGCCGCAACGCTGGGAGCCGGCCCTGCCTGGGTTTTCCTGACGGTCACGCTACCCCTCGTCCTGCCCGGCATCATCGCCGGCATGATCCTCGCTTTTGCCAAGGCGATGGGGGAGTTCGGCGCGACGATCACCTTTGTTTCCAATATCCCCGGCGAAACCCAGACGCTTTCCTCGGCGATCTATACCTTTACGCAGGTCCCCGGCGGCGACGCCGGCGCGTTTCGCCTGACCATCTTTTCCATCGTCATATCCATGGCGGCGCTGATGGTCTCGGAAGTCCTGGCAAACCTCGCGGCGAAGAAGGTGGACGTCGCATGAGCCTTGAGGTCGACATTCGCCATCGCCTTGGCGCGTTCTCCATCGAGGCCGCGTTCTCCGCGGATAGGGGCGTGACAGCGCTCTTCGGTCGCTCCGGATCGGGCAAGACCTCGCTGATCAACGCCATTGCCGGCTTGCTGCATCCCGATCGCGGGTGGCTCGCGTTCAACGGCGACGTTCTGGTCGATAGCGAGACCCGTGTTTTTGTGCCGCCGCACAGGCGGCGCTTCGGCTATGTCTTTCAGGAAGCACGGCTTTTCCCGCATTTGAGCGTGCGACACAATCTCGGCTATGGACGCTGGTTCGCACGGAGCGGTCATGAGGGACCGAATTTCGATCGCATCGTCGATCTGCTCGGTGTCGGCCCACTTCTGGACAGAGCACCGGCAAATCTATCGGGCGGCGAAAAACAGCGCATCGCCATCGGCCGGGCGCTGCTCTCCAACCCGCGCCTGCTTTTGATGGACGAACCACTGGCCGCACTCGACGACGAGCGGAAGGCGGAAATCCTGCCTTATCTGGAACGGCTGCGGGACGAAACGGAAATTCCGATCATCTATGTCAGCCACTCGGTCGCCGAAGTCGCGCGGTTGGCCAACAGGGTGATCGTGCTCGAAAGCGGCCGGATCAGCGCGTCCGGGGAGGCCGCAACGATCCTGAGCACACCCTCATCAGCGGTCAGCCGCCGCGAAGCGGGGGTGCTGGTCGAAGGTATTGTCGACCAAACGGACGCCGAGCATCAAATCACGGTCATTCGCGCAGGCGGCGTGCAGATCCGGGTGCCGCATCTGGATGCACCGCCGAAAAAGGCTGTCCGGCTGCAGATCGCAGCCCGCGACGTCATGCTGGCCACCAGCCGGCCCGAGGGCCTGAGCGCGCTCAACATCCTGCCGGGCACAATCGTGGGGATCGGCGAAGCGGGACAGGGCATGGTGGATGTGCGTCTGGATTGCGGCGGCGTGACGATCGTTTCCCGGGTAACCACGCTGTCACGCGACCTGCTCGGCCTGCAGGTTGGCAAGCCGGTTCATGCCGTCATCAAGAGTGTTGCGCTGGATCTGTGACCGGTGCGTCAGCCGGCATCGCATGGGGATTGCGGTTACTCTCCAGCCATGTCAATTCTGCCGAAAGCGCCGCCTCGGCCTTTTCCTCCATCGCCCGGAAAGTGTGGATCAATTCTTCGCCGAAAGGCGTGACGACCGCGCCGCCGCCCTGCTTTCCGCCGCGCTGCGACAAGACCGCATCCTGTTTGAACATGCCGTTGAGGGCGCTCACCAGCAACCAGGCCCGCCGATAGGACATGTCCATCGCCCTGCCCGCCGCGGAAATCGAGCCGGTCTCGCGAATGTGTTCCAGCAACGCAATCTTGCCCCGGCCCAGTCGCTCAGCATGAGGAAAATCGATCCTCAGAACGGGTTTGAGACCGGTGTTTTCTTTTGGTGTCATGCGATTGCTGCGTGCCTTCTCTGGATCAGCAGAGACTATAGCGCTCGTCTGCAGATGTATAGCAGCAGCGCGCCCTGCAAGGACGGCAGGTCGCGCGGGACTACAGGCTCATGCCGCCGTCGATGACGTGCACCTGGCCCGTCGTGTAGTTGGAAACATCGCTGCCGAGATAGACGGCAAGCGCTGCGATTTCCTCCGGCTGACCGATGCGGCCCATCGGCTGGCGGGCGATGAAGGCGGCGCGTGCTTCCTCGTAGTTCCCTTGCGCCTTCATGCGATCCTCGAGTGAGGGCGATTGCACCGTGCCGGGCGCGATCGCGTTGCAGCGTATGCCCTGTTTGATATAGTCGAGGGCGATCGACTTGGTGAGGCCGATCACCGCCGCCTTGCTGGCCGAATAGGTGAAGCGGTTCGGCACGCCCATGGGGACGCCGGCCACCGACGACATGTTGATGATCGAACCGCCACCGTTTTCGATCATGCCCGGCAGGAAGGCGCGGATGAGCCGGAACATCGACTTGACGTTGAGATCGAAGGCGAAATCATAGTCCCGCTCGCTGGCCTCGAGGATCGTACCGGCGTGGACGACACCGGCGCAGTTGAACAGGACGTCTATGGTTCCGGTCTCCGCCGCAAAGGCAGAGATCGCATCCGCATTCATGACATCGAGTTTCGCGACGTTCATGCCAAGGGCGGAAAGCTCGGCCAGTTTTTCCTCGTTGATGTCGGTCGCCGTGACGATCGCGCCTTCCCGCTGGAATGCATCGGCCGCTGCGCGGCCGATGCCTTGCGCTGCCGCCGTGATCACGGCGCGTTTGCCGGCCAGAAGTCCACCCATGTCATTCCTCCCTGTCGCGGCTATGGTCCGCATCCGTTTGCCGACAAAAAACATCGCGGGGTCCCCGCTTGTCAAGGGTAGGAAACGTATTTTTATACAGAAAAAACTAAACTCGGTGTGATCTGGCTTCAGACCCTCAAGCCCGTCTCGCTGTCAAAGACATGCACATCTCCGGGGCGGATCGATACATCGATGACGTCACCGGCTCTGACCGGCCTACGGGTGGTATCGACAATCGTCACCTCAGTCGCAGTCGAAGTGGTGATATAGGTCGCAGAGCCGGTGGTCTCGACGATCCCGACCGGTAGGCGGAAGACGCCCTGCCCCGGTTCGACGAAATGCAGATGCTCCGGCCGAAGCCCCGCTGTCACCTTGCGGCCGGGCTGGAGCTGGCGATCGAGCGCAATGGTCTGCTTTTCGCCGACATCGACCTCCAGCGAGCGGCCATCCTCGCCGACCGTCGCAGGCACGAAGTTCATCGCCGGCGAGCCGATGAAGCCGGCGACGAACTTATTGGCTGGCCGGTCATAGAGCTCCAGCGGCGCGCCCTGCTGCTCGATCACGCCGTCCTTCATCACCACCACATGGTCGGCCATCGTCATCGCCTCGATCTGGTCATGCGTGACATAGACGGAAGTGGCGTGCAGCCGGTCGTGCAAAGTGCGGATTTCCTTGCGCATATGGACCCGCAACGCCGCATCGAGATTGGACAGCGGCTCGTCGAACAGGAAGGCCTTGGGATGGCGGATGATAGCGCGGCTCATGGCGACGCGCTGGCGCTGGCCGCCGGAGAGCTCACGTGGATAGCGTCCGAGAAGATGCGAAAGCCCAGTCGTGGCGGCGACTTCCTCTGCCGCCTTCTTGGCCTCGGCCTTGGCGACACCGCGAATGCGCAGGCTGTAGGTGAGGTTCTGCTCGACCGTCATGTGCGGGTAGAGCGCGTAGGACTGGAACACCATGGCGATGTCGCGCTTGCGCGGCGGCACCTTGTTCATCAGTTCACCGGCGATCTTCAAGTCGCCCGTCGAAATGCTCTCAAGCCCAGCCAGCGAACGCAGCAACGTGGACTTGCCGCAGCCGGAGGGGCCGACGAGCGCGACGAAGCTGCCCTTCTCGATGCTGAGATCGATATTCTTCAGCGCGTGGAAGGCACCGTAATATTTGTTGACGCCCGAGAGTTCGATCTGCTTGGTCATTTGATGGCTCCCGAGGTAAGGCCGGAGACGATGCGCCGCTGCAGCAGCACGAAGATGGCGAGAATGGGGGTCACGTAGATCGTGGCGTAGGCCATGATGTTGTTCCATTCGTTGGTATTCGGCCCCATGAAGGAATTGAGCCCGACGCTGGCGGGCTGAAGTTCCACCGCCTGGATGATCGACTTCGAATAGACGAACTCGCCGAAGGCCTGCATGAAGATCAGGATGGCGCTGACGAGAATGCCGTTGCGGGCGAGCGGCAGCACGATGTTGAAGAAAGCGCCCACACGCGAGTTGCCATCGACCAGCGCCGCCTCCTCCAGTTCCATCGGCACGGCCATGAAGGTGGCGCGCACCAACACCACGAAGAACGGCATGCTCTTGGCGGCAATGGCGATGATCACGGCAAGACGGGGATATTCCAGCATGCCGATCTGCGAAAAACCGACGAAGATCGGTGTGATCATCAAGGAGGCCGGCAGGACCTGCAGCATGAGGATCAGAAACAGGCCAATGTCGACCCAGACATTGCGGTAGCGCGCCAGCACATAGGCACAGCCGACGCCAAGCACCGTGATCAGCACCACGGCTCCGGAGGCGATGACCAGCGAGTTCCAGAGATAGCGCCCCATGCCCCGGCTTTCCCAGACATGAGAATAGGTGCTCCACTGCGGCACGGACGGCCAGAAGGTCGGCGGCGTGGCGAACATCTCGGAACCGCTTTTAAGCGCGGTGATGTACATCCAATAGAGCGGAAAGAGATAGATCGCCGCCATGATGATGGCGATCACGAACATCAAGCGGTTGCGGGCAGTATCGCTCATCCGCGCACCTCATGGCGTGTCGAGCGGACATAGACGACCGAGGCGATCATGACGAAGATGATCATCAGGACGGAAATCGTCGCGCCCTTGGCAAAGTCATACTGCCGGAAGGACTGCTCCCAGGCCCAGTATTGCGTGACGTTGGACGAATTGTTCGGCCCGCCCGAGGTGATGGCGGCAAAAAGGTCGAACTGCTGCAGCGTGAAGATCAGGCCGAGCGCGATGATGGCGCCGATGGTGGAGCGCATCATCGGCAGGGTGATCGTCCAGAAGCGCTGCCAGGCGTTTGCCCCATCGAGCTCGGCAGCCTCGTAGAGGTCGGTGGGGATGCCCGAAAGGCCGACCGAGAGCAGGATCATGTTGAACGAGGTGCCGAGCCAGATGTTGGCCAGGATCACCGCATAGAGCGAATAGTTCGGATCGGAGCGCCAGAAAATATTGCCGGAGATGATGCCGCTTTCTTTGAGTATGAAGTTCAGAACGCCGAAATCCCCCGAGAGTATCCAGTTCCAGATGGCCCCGACGACGAGACCCGGCATGACCCAGGACACAAGAAACAGGCCACGCAGCCAGGAGGCGCCGGGAAAGTTGACCCAGAAGAACAGCGCCAGCCCGAAGCCGACCAGGAATTGCCCGGCGATCGAACCGACGACGAAGATCGCCGTATTGGCAAGAATCGGCAATGTTTCCGGCTGGGCGAAAAGATCGCGATAGTTCTTGAAACCGACAAAGGGGCGCATCAGCGTGCCAAGGCTGAACATGTCAACCTCTTGAAAGCTCATCAGGACGTTGTAGATGAGCGGCAGGCCCGCCATCAGGAACAAAAAACCGAGCGGGAAGGCGACCAGCACGATATCGAAACCGCGCCCGTCCCTGATGCTGGAAAGGAGCCTCTTCATGGGGCCTCCGATGCTCCGAACGGGGCTGCCAAGCGCTTGAGCGGATGACAACCCCTTCCGGGAGGAAATGCTGGATGGCGGAAGGGAAGCCATCCGGTTTGTCCCCTTCTCCCCAGCCGGGAGAAGGTGGCCTCCCCGGGACTTGCCTTCGGCAAGCCCGAGGACAGTCTGCGGGCCGGATGAGGGGGAGTGCGGCATAGGCTATCCTCGATTATGCTCGGGGCATTCGCGTGTGCTGACGCTCCCCCCTCATCGCCTCGCTCTGCTCGGCTCTTCTCCCGCTGGGAGAAGAGGAACAAGAGCCGCTTCAGCGTCTATAAGATCAGCCCAAGACAGCCTTGATCTTCTCGGCAGCCTGATCAAGCGCGTCCTTCGGGCTTGCCTGACCGGTCAGGGCGGCCTGAATGGCATCCTGGATCGCCTTGGAGATCTTCGGCCATTCCGGGTGCGGGCCGCGCGGCTTGGCGTATTTCAACTGCTCGAGGAAGACCTTGAGGGCCGCGTCCTTGAGCGGCTGGCCGGTTTCGGGGATGGAGATGTCGGAACGGGCCGGAAGCTGGCCATAGTTCTTGAACATCTTGTCGTCCTGCGAAGCGAAGAATTCAAGCGCCTTGAAGGCTTCCTGCGGATGCTTGGAGGAAGCGAAGATAGCCCAGTTGAAGTCGCCCATGGCCGAGGAGCGTTCGGCGCCGTCCTTTGGCACTGGAAGCAGCGTCACACCCCAGTCGAACTTCGCTTCCTGGGACATGCGGTCGAGTTCCCACGGCCCGGAAATCGCCATGGCGGCATTGCCGGAATTGAAGGTACCGGTCGAATCCCACTGGCCGCGCGTCAGCGTGTCGGGCGAGGCGAGCTTCTCGTCGATGATCGTCTTCCAGATTTCGAGCGCCTTCACCGCGCCTTCGGCATTGATGTTCTCGTAGCTGCCACCGCCCATCTGCGCCCAGGGCAGGAACTGGAACGTGCCCTCCTCGTTGGCCTTGGCCGAGAACGCGAGACCATAGACGTTGGCGGCCGGATCGGTCAGCTTGCGCGCAGCCTCGACCAGCTCGTCCCAGGTCTGTGGCGGCTTGTTGGGATCAAGGCCCTTCGCCTTGAACATGTCCTTGTTGTAGTAGAGCGCGATCGTGTTGGTCGCCTTCGGCACGCCGTAATACTTGCCGTCCCACTCGACCGACTTCAGCGGGCCGGGGAAGTAGTTTTCCGGCTTGATCACCGTCGATTTCGAAACCATGTCGGTGAGATCAAGGAAGGCGCCGTGCGACGAAAACAGCGCATGCTCCGGATTGTCGACGGCGATGATGTCGGGCGCCTGGCCGGTGGCGTAGGCACGCATGGCTTCGGTGACGACATCATCGAACTGGATAAGCCGATATTCGATCTTGATGCCGTTGTTCTGGGCGTTGAATTCCTTGATCAGGTTCGGCGCCGGCTGAATGTCCCGGTCCAGAGACCAGAGTGTCAGGGTGACGTCTTCCGCCTTGGCGGACAACCCAAACAGCGACACGCCTGCAAGCGCCAGCGCACCGATGACTGCATATTTGCGGATACCCATAGTTTCCTCCTGTTGGTTACCCTTTGCGGCCGCCATCCTCCATGCCGGCCTTCTTCAGTCCATGTCAGTCCTTTCAGACCTGCCTGACTGGTCAGGCAGCATCGACGACGAAATCGCCGCCCCGGCACGTCTTCAGATGGTTGAGGCCGTGAACCTGGCCGGTCATTTCCAGTGCATCGCGATAGACCGGGTCGTGCCAGCCCTCGATGTCGATGGAGCCGGACCAGCCGGCAAGCCGCAGCTCGGAAATCACGTCCGTCCAGTTGGTGTCGCCGAAGCCCGGCGTGCGCATGAACACGAACTTTTCCTTGCCGAAAATGCCGTGCTCGCGAATGACGTCCCAGCGGATGGTCGCGTCCTTGCCATGCACGTGGAAAATCTTGTGTGCCCATTTGCGGATCTGTGGCAGCGGGTCGATCAGATAGACCATCTGGTGGCAGGGCTCCCATTCAAGGCCGATATGATCGTCCGGCGTCTCGTTGAAGATGAGCTCCCAGGCATCCGGATTGTGGGCGATGTTCCAGTCGCCGGTCGCCCAGTTGCCGTCCATGGCGCAATTCTCAAACGCGATCTTCACGCCCTTGTCGGCGGCGCGCCTGGCAAGTTCGCTCCAGATTTCCTTGTAGCGCGGCAGGCTATCGGTCAGCGGTTTATTACGGATACGTCCCGTAAAGCCGGCGACGCAAGTGGCGCCGAAATGGTGGGCGTTGTCGATGCAATCCTTCCAACCCTGCAGCGTGTCGCGGTCGATGTCCGTCGTCTCCAGCGGATTGCCGAACATGCCGAGCGTCGAGATGGTGATGTCGCGATCGCCGATCGCCTCGACGCAGCGCTTGCCGAGTTCGGCGAGATCCTGGCCGTTGGTCGTCTGCCAGAAGAAGGGCTCGAAGCTCTCGAAGCCCATGTCGGCGATCTGGCCGATGCGGTCGGCAGCCTTGCCGCCGGATGCGCTGATCATGGTGCCGATGCGAATGGCTTTTGCCGGATTGCTCATCAAAAGATCCTGTTCATAGGGTCACGCGCTGCCGGGTGCGGGCGCTTTCGATCGCCGCAAACACCATGGCAAGGCTGTTGATATTGTCATTGCTCGCCGTTTCGGGCTGGCGGCCGGTTTTGATGGCAGCAAGGAAATCGGCGATGACGCTGGCATGGCCATGGGTCTCTCCCTCATTGGCGGGCTCAGGTACCGGAATGGCATCGACCGGTCGAAGGAAGCCTTCCGTTCCCGCCACCCTGCGCGCCTGGAAATCCTCGGCGCCGTCCCAGAGCAGCGTGCCCTTCGTGCCGATGATCCGCCACTGACTTTCCCAGCTGGTATTGGCACCTTCGGCACACCAGGAGCCGCGATAGGTAAAGGTCACGTCATCCTTGAATTCGAAGATCGCATTGGCCGCGGCACCATGCGCATACCACGAGCCGCGCGGGTTGCTTTCGTGGCAATAGACGGCAACCGGCACCTTGTCGGCGACGAAGCGGGCGGCGTCGAACGTGTGGATCGCCATGTCGAGCAAAAGCACATTGTCCATCTCTTCGCGAAAACCGCCAAAATGCGCGCCGATGAAGAAATCGCAGTGGATGGCAGTGAGTTCGCCGAGCACGCCGCTTTCGACAAGCCGGCGGATGCGGCGAGTGCCCGATATGAAGCGACGGTTCTGGACGATGGCATGGACTTTTCCGGCGGCAGCGGCCTGGGCGATCATCGCCCGCCCCTCCTCGATCGAGGACGCCATCGGCTTCTCGCTCAGGACATGGCATCCATGCGCCAGAGCGGTCGCGACGACGTCGTGACGGGCGGCGGGAATAACGACGTCGAAAACCATGTCTGCCGAGGTTTCTGCAAGGACGGCCGCCAGGTCGCGACCGATGACGGCATCGATCAGACCAAACTCTTCGGCAAGCGCCTTTGCTGCCATCGGGTTGACATCAACGAGGCCGATGACATCAACCGCGGCTCTGATTTCAGGGGTGTCCGCGATCGCTTTCAGCCAGCCTTTGGCCATAGCTCCGCATCCGCACAAAACTGCACGCAAAATGGGATTCTCCTCCATAAAGTCTACGGTTTTCGCTCCTTTTCGATCACCGTAAACGTTTACGGTACTATGAACGAATTTTGAAACGTGTCAATAGATGGACATCGGGCACACCGAAATCGCACGTTGAAAGCGGCTGGAATGACGGGCATACGCAGGCTTGCACAACATCTGGACATTTCCATCGGAACCGTGTCGCGGGCGCTGAACGGGCGGCCGGACGTGAACGAGGAAACGCGCAAAAGAGTGCTCGAAGCCGCAGCCGAACTCGGCTATGTACCGAACCAGTCCGGCCGCAGCCTGCGCCAGGGCACAACCAATATCATCGGCTTCATGATGCAGACCGGAGCCGAGATCACCGGTCAGGGCGACACCTTCTTCATGAGCGTGTTCGACGGCGTGCAGACCGTTTTTGCGCGCCATCATCTCGATCTCGTCGCACTCCTCTGCTCGTCGCAGGAAGACCCGGACGACTATCTCCGGCGCGTCGTCGCCCGCGGGTTCGCTGATGGTCTCATCCTCTCCGCGACCCAGCGGCACGATCCCCGCCTTGAGTTCCTGGCCAAGCGCAAAATTCCGTTCGCCACGCTCGGGCGCAGTCTCACTGACGTCGGCCAGCCCTGGCTCGATCTTGATTTCGAAGGCATGGCGCAAACCTCGATCGACAGGCTGGTGGCGAAGGGCCACCGCCGGATCGCAGTCACCAGGCCCCATGACGATACAAATCTCGGTTATCTCTTCGTCGACCAGGCCGCCAGCGCGCTTGCAGCGCATGGCCTTTCCCTGGATCCCGACCTCATCTTCCGCTCGACGCCCAATGAGACGGGCGGCTATCAGATCGCCCGCGATCTGCTCTCGAAGGAGGACAGACCGACCGCAATCGTGCTGGTCAACGAAACCAATGCAATCGGGTTCTACCGCGGATTGAACGAAGCCGGTCTGAAGCCGGGGCGCGATATTGCCATTATCGGACGTCACAGCCCGCAGTCGCATTTTCTGTCGCCGAGCCTCACCGGCTTTGCCCTGTCGCGACGCGATCTCGGCATCGCGCTCGCCGAAACGCTGCTCGCGACGATGCCGGCCTTCAGCCATTTCTACCCGAATGCGGAACTACGGAAGATCTGGCGGGAGGAGCTGATTGAAGGCGAAAGCGACGCCTTCACATTACCTCATGGTTGATCGGCGCCAGAGCCGGTATCGCAGTTATTCTTCGCGGCTTGAACACCGGCAATATCCGGTGCAAATCGGACAGGCTCTCCTCTGACACTGGAAAAACAGCCCACATGCCCGGACCGACACTCGACCCGATTGAAACCGATCACATCCTGCCGAAGAAGGCCGGCGTCGTCGTCATCGGCGGTGGCATTATCGGGACAAGCACCGCGCTATTCCTTGCCGAGCGTGGCATCGATGTGGTGCTGTGCGAAAAGGGCGTTCTCGGCGGCGAGCAGTCCAGCCGCAACTGGGGCTGGGTCCGCGTCATGGGCCGCGACCGGCGGGAGATACCGCTGGCGATCGAATCCCTGAAAATCTGGGATGGATTGGACGCACGCGTCGGCAGCCAGACCGGGTTTCGCCGTTCGGGGATTATCTATATCTCGGAGAACGAGACGGACATCGCCAACCGCGATGCCTGGTTGAAACTTGCTCAGGCCCACGGGCTCGACACGCGCCAGATCGGCCCCGACGAGACGGCGGCGGTGATGCTGGACTCCGCACGGCGATACAATGGCGCGCTTTACACGCCAAGTGATGGCCGCGCAGAACCGCAAAAGGCAGTGCCGGCGATTGCGATGGGCGCGCGCCGGGCCGGCGCCCGCATCGTGACAGGCTGCGCCGTGCGCGGCATCGAAAAAAGCGCCGGCCGCATCAGCGCCGTCATCACCGAGAAGGGCCACATCGAAACTTCCGCCGTCGTGCTTGCCGGAGGCGCCTGGTCGCGTCTGTTTTGCAAGGGACTTGGCATCCGGCTGCCGCAACTGAAAGTGCGCAACTCGGTTCTGCGCACCAGCGCGGTGAACCGAGGGCCGGATGGCGCGGGTGCCACCGCGACCTTTGCCTATCGGAAACGGCTGGACGGCGGCTATACCATCGCCAATGGCGGCATCAACATGCATGCGCTGGTGCCGGACAGTTTCGCCTTCTTCCGCGATTTCCAACCCGCCAGGAAGGCCGAGGGCGAGGCGGTGCAACTCGGTCTCAGCGCACGAAGCTGGCAGGAACTGTTCGAAATCCCCACCGTCCCCCTCGACCGGCCCGGCGCCTTCGAACGGCACCGGATTCTCGACCCGAAACCGGACGGCAGATCCGCCTTGAACGCGCTGCGGGCCGCCACGGAAGCCCTACCGGTGCTGCGCGATGCGAAAGTGGAGCAGATTTGGGCTGGCCTGATCGATGTGACGCCGGATGCGGTGCCGGTTATCTCAAAGCTCGACAGCCTTCCCGGGCTGGTTATTGCAACCGGCTTCTCTGGCCACGGCTTCGGTATCGGCCCAGGCGCAGGGCATCTCGCTGCTGATCTGGCCACCGGCAACACGCCAATCGTTGATCCGGCCCCCTTCGGCTTCACGCGCTTTTCCGATGGAACGCCGATCGAAATCGCGCCGCCAGTCTGATTACCAGCGCAAAGATGCGGTCAGAACCGGCGCATCCCAAAGCGCTGTCAGACGCTCGTCCAATATGGTGACGGTAATGGAGACACCGGCCATATCGAGTGACGTGACATAGGTCCCGACAAGGCTGCGAGCGATGGTCACGTCCTGCCCTTCGAAAAAGGTCCGAGCAAGACCGAAGACCAGATAGAGTTCAGACAGCGGCGTTCCGCCAAGGCCGTTGACGAACAGCAGGACCGATCGTCCATCGAGCGAACCGAAGTCTTTAAGAATATGTCCGCAGATCAGATCGACGATCGCCGATGCATCTTTCATCTGGTCGCGCGAGCGGCCGGGCTCCCCATGGATGCCGACGCCGACTTCCATCTCGTTCGGCCCCAGCACGAAGGTTTCGCGCGTCGTCTGCGGCACCGTCGTACCCTTGAGCGCCACGCCCATCGTCCGCGTCGCGGCAACGACGGCATCGCCGAGCGCTTTCAACTCTTGCAGATCGGCACCGACTTGGGCGGCAGCACCGACAATTTTCTCGACAACGAGCGTGCCCGCGACACCGCGTCGGCCCGTCCCCCGCGCCGATCGCTCGACCGCGATATCGTCGTTGACGATGATCGTCTCGATGCGATGTGCTCCGCCAGCCATCGCCATTTCGGCTGCCATCTCGAAATTCATCACGTCGCCATCGTAATTCTTGACGATCAGCAGCGTGCCTGCGCCGCTGTCCGTTTCGCCGATCGCCCCTAAAATCTGGTCGGGCGTCGGCGAGGTGAAGACATATCCAGTGCAGGCAGCATCCAGCATGCCTTGACCGACAAAGCCGGTGTGCATCGGTTCATGGCCAGCGCCACCCCCGGAAATGATCGCGACCTTGCCCGGCGTCAGCACCCGGCGGCGGACGTGCTTTTTCCCTTCGCCGAACAGAACGATATCGCCATGCGCGGCAACGAACCCCTCCAGACAATCCTGCGCCAGCGTCCCGGCGCCGTTCATGAATTTTTTCATCTTCCACTCCCCGCAGCAATGCTATCCGAGCGGGGCGAATATTCCAGTGGCGTTGTGAGCACGATGCGAAGGGCAACCGAATGAGAGAGCAACTCAGTCTCCCTCGCCGGAAAGAAGGACGATCCTCTGGATGAAATCCTGGACAGCCTCGTCAAGCATCCGGTTCTTCCGCTCGTCACCGAAATCGGCGACCATCAGCGTCAATTGCCGGAGGCCGCCGGCATTGCCGAGATCAGGCAGCTTGCCCGGATGCGCCACCTGATAGGCTTCGAGGAAGCGGTCCTGCTCGACCTTGCCGACATGGCAGACCTGGAAGATCGTCGCCAGGTGCCGTGCCGGCAGCGGTGTCGCATAGCCCGGGCTGGTGATCTGCGTGACGAAGCTGCGATGTTTGCCGAGCGCCGCCGCGAGACGCTGGCGCGTCCCGGATGGCCGGTTGTCGATGATTGCGGCGAGGATGGCCTTGTACGCGGTGATGGCATCTTCGCTTACGTCGCGTGCCATGTCAGCCTTCCATCCTTGCCTGCGCCAGCACGGCCTTTACGGCAGGCAACTGCGATGGAGCAACGGAAATCTGCAGTATGCCACTCGCGATCAGCGACGGCAGCAATGCCGGGTTACCGGCCAGGTCGCCGCAGATACCGATCGGTTTGTCCATGTCATGCGCGATCCTTACCGTCTGTGCGATCAGCCTTAGCAGGACAGGGGTTGCCTGATCGTACAGGTTCGCAACGGAAACGCTATCACGCGCGGAAGCGGTCAGAAATTGCGCCAGGTCATTGGTGCCGAGCGAGAAGAAGTCGGCCGCTTCGAACGTGTCAAGCATCATCGCTGCGGCCGGAACCTCGACCATCATGCCGATATCGGGAACGCCTATGTCGATGTTCCGCTGGACCAGACCCGCCGCTTCCTCCTCGAAAATCCGGCGCGTGTCCTCAACCTCCTTGGGGAAAGTAACCATCGGCAACAGGACCTTCATCGGCCCCAATGCCGCAGCCCGTAAAAGCGCGCGGGCCTGGATTCTGAGCATCGCCGGCATCGCCAGAAGCAGGCGGATCCCGCGCATTCCGAGAAAAGGATTGCGCTCCTCGACAGCGAACCCACCGAGCGGCTTGTCTCCGCCAAGATCGAAAAGACGGATAGTGACCGGCTTGCCGGCGGCCCAATCCAACATTTCGACATAGAGATGGAACTGCTTTTCCTCATTCGCCAGATCCGCGGCCGACGACAGGAGAAACTCCGTTCGCAACAGCCCGATGCCATTGCAGACACTCGAGTCGAGGCTATGAATCTCGGCGATGTCGCTGATATTGACCAAAACCTCCAAGCGGCACGCTGGAAGACTGGCAGGGGATGGAGGCGCGAATCGGGCCGGCGTCTGCGGTGCCGTTTTTTCTCCCATCGCTGCGACCGCAATATCGGCACCGCTTGGATGTACGACGACGAGACCGGTGCCGCCATCAACCAGAACCGGGACCTCGGACTCGATGGCGAGGCCGCCGACACCGACGACCATCGGCACGCCTTTGGCGCGGGCAAGCAGCGCCACATGGCTTGCCGTGCTTCCGGCTGCAAGCGCAATGCCGCCGCCCCCCGTCCAGTCATGGGCGAGAAAAAGACTGGGCGCCATGTCCTTGCCGACGAAAACAGATCCCTTGGGAAAGTCGGCAGGCGGCCTGCCTTCGAGGATGCGAAGAACCCGATCACGGATATCGATGACATCGACGGCCCGCGCCCGAATATCGCCGTCTTCCGACTGCTCGAACCCGGCAATATATTCCTCGAGAGCCGTCACCCAGGCGAGCGCCGCATTTTGTCCCTCGGCGATATACTCGGCCGCCATGTCGCCGATCACCGGGTCGCGCAACATCTCGACCTGGAACTCGAGGATGTTCGCGCTCGACCGATCGGTCCGCACCATCAAGTCTTCAAGGGAACTGGCGGCCTCGCCAATCGCACTTCTGAGAAGATCGAATTCCAGCGAAGGCGACACGCCGCCGTCGACGGGGTTCCACGGTTCCGAAGGCACGTGCGCCGGGCCAATCGCATGCCCTTGGCCATTGCCTTGACCCTGCAGCCTAAGCGCCCCGGACATGCGGTCGTTCCTCCCCGAGATCGTTGACGAACAGAGCTTCGAGAACCGAGATCGCTTCATCGGCCCTCAAGCCATGTGCCCTGATCCTGAGTGTCGATCCCTTGCGGATGCGCGCGCCCATGACCTTGACAATGCTCTTGGCATTGAGCCAAAGGCCCGAGCGATTGACCTCGATCTCGATCACGCAGGGAAAGGATTTGGCAAGCCGGGTAAAGGTCACCGAGGGCCGCGCATGCAGGCCGACGCCGTGAGTGATCAGCAGCTCGACGGAGGCATGACCGTCCACCGAACCCGTTCCTCCATAGGCGCCATACCGCTTGTCCGTCATGACGGGGAAAGCTCCTGCGCTGTCGCCACCACCTTTGCCAGCGATGCCCCGCCGGAGGCTTCCGCCGCGGCGATCACGGCCCCTTCGACGATTGGCGCATTGCAGATGACGATGCGTGCCGCCCGCACCTTGCCGATCATTTCGATCGCCATTTCACTGTTGGTTTCCGCCCCGCCAAGATCGACGAAGATCGCCACTCCGGCGTCCGACCAAGCCTCCTCGATCGCTTTGAGAATCGTACCCGGGTCGGTGCCCAGACCACCGGCCGGATTGCCGCCGCACCAGGCGAGCGGCACGCTGTCACCGACCATCTGCCGCACCATGTCGGCAGCGCCTCTTGCCACAAGCGGCGAATGGGAGACAATGACGATGCCGACATTCTCATTCCTGCTCGTCATGCCGCACCTGCCTGTGCCAGTTCACGGCAGACGGTCTTGCAAAGAAGCGCGCAGCTGGCGGCACCCGGGTCCATATGCCCGACCGACCGCTCGCCGAGGAACGAGGCGCGCCCGCGCATGGCCTTCATGTCGATGGTCCTATCGGCAAAACCCTGAGCTTTTTCCGCAAGGTTCTGAAGAGGCGTGTCGCCCATCATCGCCTCGCTAACTGGGTAAAGAACGTCGAGCAGGGTTTTCTCTCCGGGGGACGATTTTCCGCGCCGCGCGACGGCGGCGACGGACTGTTGAAAGACATCTGGGAATTTTGCTGGCGGCGGTTCGGCGGCCAGGCCCTTGCCGATCTCCAGCAGCAGCGTGCCATAGAGCGGTCCGGCCGCGCCGCCGATGCTCATCACGAGGATCGTGCCGGCGGCAATCATCGCTTCGGAGACGGACATTGCGGCAAGCTGCTGGCTCTCCGCCGCCAGAGCCTCCAGCCCGCGCCGCATATTGGTGCCATGATCGCCGTCGCCGATCGCACGATCGAGGTCGCATAGATGGGTTTCGTGTTCCGCAACCACATTCCGGCAGGCGTCGATCACCCGGCGGATCAGGGCCGCTTGATCGATGGCAGATTTCGGCTCGCGGACAAGGATCATGCGGGCTCCAGGATACCGGCGACAGCCGCAAAAACCTCGGCCACGGCATGCGCACCCGGATCCATCACGCCGTCGAGATCGCTCTCGCCGATATAGGCGGACCGGCCGGCCTTCGCCTTGCGCATCACCTTGGTGGCTTCGGCCCCCTTGCGCGCCGCATCGGCTGCAGCGCGGATACCGCCCGCTGCCATTGCATGAAGCGCCGGAGACAGCGCATCGACCATGGTGCGATCACCGGGATGGGCGCCGCCGTAGAAGGTCATGCGATCGAGCCCGGCGAGCAGGGACGCAGCAAGGTCCCCCCCGTCCCCGCTCGCCTTGCCCGCCGCCGTAAAGAAGATCGACAGGAGGACGCCGCTGGAACCACCCATCGCCGTCGCCAGCGCATCGCCGATAACGGCAAAAAGTGCTGCCCTGTCGGCAAGGGGCAGACTGCTCGTTTGCGCCAGGATGCTGCGGGCACCGGTAGCAACCGTCGATCCGGTATCACCATCGCCCGCCTTGGCATCCAGCCGGTTCAACTCCGGCTCAAGCGAAATCAGCCGGTCGCAGATGGCGGCGAGCACGCGCTCGGCCCCTGCATCATGGCTTGCCACAGCCGTTGCCGCCAGGCTTTCGGCCTTCGGGGCAGGCAGGGTCGCAACGGAATGCGGCACGACCGCCGGCAGCCACGCATGGGGCGCGACATCGGACAGGAGAGCGACTTCACGCGCAGGGTCGAGCCGGATCAGCGACAAGGAGAAGCCGTTCATGTTCAGGGCCGTCATCATCGGTCCCGGCCCGATCGCAAGGGCAATCCGGCCTGCAAACGGAGAGGAGAGCACCGCGTTGGCGATCAGCGACATTTCCACGGGCGGAACCGCACCGAGATTGTTGATGAGAAGCGCATACCGCCCATCTGGCTTCATCGCCGCCGACAGGCGTTCCGTCATGACCCCGACGATGCTGTCGGCCTGCTGGACGGTTATCTTTTCCACCCCCGGCTCGCCATGAATGCCGAGGCCAAGCTCGCCCTGGTTCTCACCCAGGCGATCCTCATAGGGCCGGCCGGGTATGGAGCAGGAGGAATAGGAGACGCCGAGCGAGACGATATCGGCGGCGGCGGCCTTCGCGGCGGCGGCGACGGAGGCGAGGCTCTCGCCGCTTTCGGCCAGATGACCGGCAATCTTGTGAACGAAGAGCGTGCCGGCGACGCCACGCGGCTGGTTGATCTCTGGCAGCGCGATATCGTCGGCGACGATAACCATCTCGACGTCGAAACCTTCGGCGCGCGCCTTTTCCGCCGCCAGGCCGAAGTTCAGCCGGTCGCCGGTATAGTTCTTGACGACCAGCAGGCAGCCCGGCTTGCCGGTCACCGCCCGGATCGCGGTCAAAACGGCATCGACGCTGGGAGACGCAAAAATCTCGCCCGAAACAGCGGCGGTCAACATGCCTTTTCCGACGAAGCCCGCATGGGATGGCTCATGCCCAGCTCCCCCGCCGGAAATGACGGCGACGCGGGACTTGTCCCAGTCGGCGCGCACGATCACCTTGATATCGGGATAGCTGTCGAGACGGGCAAGCGTTCCGGGCGCGGCGGTCCGCAACAGACCGTCGAGAGCCTCGGTGACGATGTTTTCCCTGCGGTTGAAGAAATGTTTCATGGGCTCATCCAGTCCGTTTTTAGTTCCGCATCCTTCCGCTTGCGCTAGAGGGATGCAACCTCCCGTTTCTGCTTATACAAGCCGTTGTCCGTCGGCGCCGAAATAGAGCGGATCCTTCAAGATCAGCATGATTTTGTCGCCGGGACTGACCGGCACATAAGGATTGGCAAGTGTTACCAGCTTGTGGCCGGCAATGCGCATATGCAGGTGGCTCTGGTCGCCGAGATGCTCGATCCAGTCGATCTCGGCATTGGCATTTCCGTTCGCGGCGCGAATTTCCAGATGCTCGGTCCGCGCTCCGATCGTCGTCGTCCCGATCGGCGGCCGCCCGCCGGGGACAAGCCCTTCCGGAATGAGGTTGATGTGCGGCTGGCCGAGCCGCGCCGCCACATGCAGGTTGACCGGATTGCTGTAGATCTCGCGCGGCGTACCGAGCTGAACCAGTTCGCCGTCCTTCAGAATGCCGATCCGGTCTGCCATGGTCATCGCCTCGATCTGGTCATGGGTGACGTAGAGAAGCGTCGAACCGAGTTCGCTCTGAATGCGTTTCAGTTCAAGCCGCAATTCTGCGCGCAACTTGGCATCGAGCGACGATAGGGGTTCATCCATCAGATAGATCGCCGGCTTGCGCACCAGTGCCCGGCCGATGGCAACACGCTGCATCTCGCCGCCCGAAAGGCGCGTCGAACGATTTTCGAGCTTGTGGTCGATCCGCACCATCTTCGCCACGTCACGAACCCGGCGATCGATTTCATCGGCGGAAAGGCGGCGCGCAGGTGAACGCAAGGGGAAGGCCAGGTTCTCGTAGACCGTCAGATGCGGATAAAGCGAATATTGCTGGAAGACGAAGGCAACGTCGCGCCCCGCCGGCGCCGCACCCGCCATGTCCTGCCCGCCGATCGACACCCGGCCGCGATCCGGCTTTTCCAGGCCCGCGATCAGCCGCAAGGTCGTCGTCTTGCCGGCACCGGTCGGGCCTAGCAGCACGACGAATTCGCCGTCGCGGATCGTCAGTGTCAGGTTACGCACAGCTTCGGATTCGCCGAAGGACTTGCTGACGTTCTGGAGGGATACCTCAGCCATGACGGACCTCCGCATAGAGCGATGATTTGACGGCGCGGCCGGAAGCGCAGTCGAACAGCGAGAGTTTTTCGCTGTTGAGTTCGAGGCCGACGGTTTCGCCGATCCGGAATGTCCGGTCGGCAGGCACACGCGCCTTGAGAAGGCCCTTGGCTGTCTCGACGGCGACGATCTGGTTGGTGCCGAGGTATTCCGCGCCATAGACCGAGCCGCGCAATGGCGAACTGTCGCTGAAACGGATATGCTCCGGCCGGACGCCGAGCGCCAGTTCGCCGACGACAATATCCTGATGCACTTCGGGTACGGCGATATCGACGCCATCCAGTGAAACCGAGCGGCTGCCCTTCTGCACACCCGCCATGAACTTCAGAAAATTCATCGGCGGCGATCCGATGAAATCGGCGACATACATCGACGTCGGCCGACTGTAGATTTCCTGCGGCGTTCCGAACTGTTCGATGATGCCGTGATTCATCACCGCGATCTTGTCGGCCATCGCCATCGCCTCGTGCTGATCATGGGTCACGTAGACTGTGGTGGCGTGGATGCGATTGTGCAGCTCGCGCAGCTCGTGCACCATCACGTCGCGGAATTCGGCGTCAAGCGTGCCGAGCGGCTCGTCCATCAGGAAGCACTTTGGCCTGCGCACGATGGCGCGCCCAAGCGCAACACGCTGGCGATCTCCGCCGGCCAGCCCGGACACGGAGCGGTCGAGGATATGGCTGATCTGCAGGAGCCTTGCCGTTTCCTCCACCCGCGACCGGATTTCCGCCTTCGGAACGCCCTGCGACAGTAGCGGAAAGCCGATGTTCTTGCGTACGTTCATATGCGGATAAAGGGCGAAAAGCTGGAAAACGAAGGCGATGTCGCGGGCGCTGGCGCGGTTGAAGGTTACGTCTTCACCGTCGAGAAAGATCCTGCCGCTGGTCGGCAGTTCCAGGCCGGCGATCATCCGCAGCGTCGTCGTCTTGCCGCAACCCGATGGTCCGAGCAGCGCCAGGAATTCGCCATCGCCGACGGTGAAGCTCGAATCCTCCACCGCGACGAAATCGGCGAATTGCTTGCGCAGGTTTTCGATCCGGATCTCGGCCATGGTTCACTCCGGAAATTTCGAGACGATGATGAACATCAATGTGCCGGCAAGCAGCGTCACCAGCGAATAGGTGTAGAGCGCCAGCGCAAACGGCTGGAACAGCATCAGGAAGCCGATCGCGATCAGCGCCGTCGCGATATTTTCCATCGGCCCGCGCCGGAAAAAGAAAGGCCGTTTCTTGGCGGTTTTCGTCGTGTCCATGGTCATTTCCGCACCGCTCCGAAGGTGATGCCGCGCAGCAATTGCTTGCGCAGAAGGATGGTGAAGACGAGGATCGGCACGAGGAAGATCGTCGTTCCGGCGGCGACGGCCGGCCAGTCCATGCCCCCCTCGCCGATGATCGTCGGAATGAAGGGCGGCGCGGTCTGTGCCGAACCCGACGTCAGAAGCACTGCAAACGCATATTCGTTCCAGGCGAAGATCAGGCAGAAGATCGCGGTGGCAGCAATGCCCGTCGTTGCTTGCGGCAACACGACCTTGCGGAAGGCCTGCAAGCGGGTGTAGCCGTCGATCATCGCCGCCTCTTCATATTCCCGCGGAATTTCGTCGATGAAGCCCTTGAGCAGCCAGACCGCAAGCGAGACGTTGACGGCCGTGTAGAGCAGGATCATGCCGAGTGCCGTGTCGGACAGGCCAAGTTCCCGGTACATCAGATAGATCGGGATCGCCACCGCGATCGGCGGCATCATCCGCGTCGACAGGATGAAGAACAGGAGATCATCGGCCAGCGGCACCCGGAAGCGCGAAAAACCATAGGCCGCGAGCGTGCCGAGAAAGACGGCAAGGAAGGTCGAGCCGAAGGCGATCACCATCGAATTGGTGAAGCGCGGCCAATAGTTGGAAGGACCGGCGATCACCATGTTGCGGCTGCGGGTGATCTCGTCGCAGGTCGAGACCGGCGGCCCGAGCGACTGGATATACTCCGGCGTCTGGCGCGTGCGGGTCGTGAAGAGATTGCAGTAACCCTCCAGCGTCGGCTGGAAGACGATCTTCGGCGGATAACTGATGGAGTCCGGCGGCGACTTGAAGCTCGTCAGGAAAATCCAGGCCAGCGGCACCATGGTGATCACCGCATAAAGAATGACGATGGCACCGGCGATGCGTTTGGTGGTGATGCTCGGCTCGACCACGGAATGGGCGGATGTCGCGTTGCTCATCTCTGTTTCACCCTGTTCAGCGCTTTGACATAGATATTGGCGAGACCAAAGACGGCGACGAAGAGAATGATGGCAAAGGAGGAGGCGCGGCCGGTCCGCCAGCTTTCGAAGGCCTCGCGTTTCAGCGTGATCGAGGCGACCTCCGTCGTCGATCCGGGCCCGCCCCCCGTCAGAAGCATGACCATGTCGAACATCTTGAAGTTCTCGATGCCGCGGAAAAGCACCGCGAGCATGATGAAGGGCAGCGCCATCGGGATGGTGATCGACCAGAATTGCCGCCAGCCAGACGCCCGGTCGACCTCGGCCGCCTCGTAGATATAGTCGGGGATCGACCTTAAGCCCGCCAGGCAGATCAGCATCACATAGGGCGTCCACATCCAGGTATCGACAATGATGATGGACCAGGGGGCGAGCGACACCGAGCCGAGCATTTCGAATGAGGATGGCGGCAGGCCGGTGGCGTAAGAGACGATGTAGTTGAACAGCCCGATCTGCGGCTGATAGAGGAACCGCCAGAAATTGCCCACCACCGCCGGCGACAGCATCATCGGAATGAGAATCACCGTCGTCCAGAAGGCATGTCCTTTGAACTTCCTGTCGATCAGATAGGCAAGCGAAAAGCCGATGAGCGTCTGCAGAAGGATCGTCCAGAAGACGAAATGCGCCGTCGTCTGCATGGCGATCCAGATGTCCGGATCGTTGAGAACCCGCTGGTAGTTCGTCAGGCCAACACCTCGACGATCGCGTTCGGCCGGTTGGCGCGATAATTGGTGAAGGAGAGCCGCACCGCCCAGATCAGTGGAAAGATATTGATCGCCAGCAGCAACAGGATGGTGGGCGCGATAAAAAGCCAAGCAATAGCCCGGTCGGACAGGCCGCGCACGCGGTGAGCAAGCGGCACCGGCGTTGCGCGCACCATGCGTTCGGTCGCCTTGTCCAGTATCGTCGTATTGGTATCGGTCACGGACTTCACCTGAAATCGGGATGGCGGTCGTCAACAGGGCCGCCCGAGCGCACGCGCCGGACGGCCCCACCGGGAGGAAATCAGAGTTTCCCTTCATCCCCGAAGATTTCGGCCCAGTCCTTGACCAGTCCGTCGAGCGCTTCCTGCGCCGTGCCCTGATCGGCGACGACATAGTCATGCATGCGCTTCTGCATGGCCTGCAGCAGGATGGCGTAGGACGGCTCCTGCCAGAAGTCCTGCACCTGGTTCATCGCGACGAGGAAGTCGGCTGCAAACGGCTGGCTGTCCTTGAAGGAAGGATCGTTCAGCACCGCGTTGTGCACGGCATAACCGCCGAGTGACCACCACTTCTTCTGCACGTCCGGCTGCGCGAACCATTTGATATAGGCAAGCGCGCCATCCATGTTGTCGGTGTTGGCGACGACTGAAATCCCCTGCCCGCCGAGCGTCGATGCCGCCGTCGTGCCCTTCGGATTGACGAAGAAGCCGATCTTGTCGCCGCCGACATTCTCGTCCTTATAGAGGCCGGGGAAAAAGGCAAACCAGTTCATCGCCATCGCCGCCTGCCCGGACTTGAAGGCATCCAGCGTCTCGCCCATGTAGGCGTCGGTGTAGCCCGGCGGGGTGCAGCACTTGTAGAGTTCCTTGTATTCCTCAAGCCCCTTCACGGCATCGGGCGAATTGACCGCCCCGTCCATGTCGTATTTGCCAGGCGTCTTCTCATATTTGAACCCGTTGGCGTAAAGCGCCTGCGTGACGCCCATGGTAATGCCTTCCGATGCGCGTTCGGTGAAGATCGCCGCGCCATAGACCTTCTTGCCGTCGATCTCCTTGCCATTGAAGAACTTCGCTGTTTCGATCAGCTCGGGCCATGTTGCCGGTACGGTCAGATCGCGACCGGTCTGTTTCTTGAATTCCGCCTGCAGTTCCGGTTTCGCAAACCAGTCCTTGCGGTAGAACCAGGCATTGGCATCGCCCATCGCCGGCAGCGCCCAGTAGTTCGGCGTACCCTTCGGCCAGGTAGCATAGGCGTTGACGGCGGCTTCGGCAAAGTCGCTCATCTTGATGCCTTCCTTGTCGAAGAAATCGTTGAGCTTGACGTAGTAGCCATTCTCGGCGGAGCCACCGAGCCACTGGCTATCGCCGATCAGGAGATCACAGAGCTTACCGCCAGAGTTCAGTTCGTTGAGAATGCGGTCGGCGAAATTCGGCCACGGCACGAATTCGAATTTCATGTCCGTGCCCGTCTGGGCCGTAAAATCCTTGGACAGCTCCACCAGCGCGTTGGCCGGATCCCAGGCCGCCCAGCACAAGGTCAGTTCCGCCGCCTGCGATACTGTCGGCAAAGCCGCGGAGATTGTCAGCGCAGTTGTTGCCCCCAGAAGGGCCTTGGTCATTTTCCGCATGTATTCCTCCCAGATACAGAAGCCGGCACCACGCCGTCTTCGGGAATTCCGACTGCTTTTGCGCAGTTGCCTGTCTCCGATGCGGGAGAAATGCGCCGGCGCCACTGTCACCTGTCGGGGACCGTATCAAATTGGAATTTTTACCGGGCTCCCCGCCCTTCGCTCACCCGGCCTCACTCTAACCGTGTTGAGCAATATGTTTAGTGAAACTCAATTTACTAAACATGACAAGAGGCAATCGTTGCTGCACTGCAACCGTTGCAACGCAGCAAACTCAGGAAATCCAGCTACGCCAACCAATAACCATGACTGAACAAAGTGTTGAGCCCCACGCGAAAATAAAAATCCCCGGTAGCGTCACGCGACCGGGGATATGAAATTCCAGCAGTATCAGCGAAAAGTGTACGGGCTCAGCCCATGCGCTCCGACGCATAGGAGCCCGGGCTTGCCGGGAAGACGACGGTGCGGTTGCCGTTGATGAAGGTGCGGTGGTGGATGTGGGCGTGCACGGCCCGGGCCAGCACCTGGCTTTCGACGTCGCGGCCGATCGAGACATAGTCCTCGGCGCTCTGGGCGTGGGTGATGCGGGCGATATCCTGCTCGATGATCGGGCCTTCATCGAGGTCAGCGGTGACGTAGTGCGCCGTCGCGCCGATCAGCTTGACGCCGCGCTCATAGGCCTGCTTGTACGGGTTGGCACCCTTGAACGACGGCAGGAAGGAGTGGTGGATGTTGATGATCTGGCCCGACATCTTCTGGCACATGGAATCCGACAGGATCTGCATGTAGCGGGCCAGCACGATCAGCTCGGTGCCGGTCTGCTCGACCACGTCCATGATGCGGGCTTCGGCCTGCGCCTTGTTGGCCTTGGTCACCGGGATGTGGTGGAAGGGGATGTCGTGGTTGACGACGACCTTCTGGTAATCGAAATGGTTGGAGATGACGCCGACAATGTCGATCGGCAGCGCGCCGATCTTCCAGCGATAGAGCAGGTCGTTGAGGCAGTGGCCGAAGCGCGACACCATCAAAAGCACCTTCATGCGGTGCTCGCTGTCACGAATGTCGGCGACCATGCCGAAGCGGGTCTTCACCGCCTCGAAGCCGGCCGTCAGCGTGTCGAGCGACGCCCCCTCCTGGCTGATGAAGGTCAGGCGCATGAAGAACAAGCCGGTCTCCAGATCGTCGAACTGCGAGCTGTCGGTGATATAGCAGCCTTCCTCCGCGAGATAACCAGTGATCGCCGCGACGATGCCGCGGGTGGATTTGCAGGAAACAGTCAGCACATAGCTTTTCATCGGTATCGGTCTCTTGGCTCGAGGTATTGGCTGGCCCTCCCGGCCAGTATCGTGGAACGGAAGCTAGCGCGGCGCCGGCCCGCCCGGCCATCCGTTTAGCGACATCGGATAGCAGGAACAGGCCATGCCGTCTCTTCTGATCTTCGAACGCCCGACCGACGCTCAGATGTCGAGCGTCGTCTGCCGCTCCCATTCGGTGAAGTGGGACGTATACGTGTTCCATTCCTGATGCTTGAGCTTCAGGTAGGCGCTGGAGAAACTCTTTCCGAGCGCGACCTTCAGCTCCTCGTCCTTGTCATATTCGCGGAGCGCGTCCAAAAGGTTCAGTGGCAGCTTGGGCGCATCGGTGACGGTGTGCCCTTCCTTGTACATGTCGATGTCGTAGTGACGGCCCGGATCGGCATTGTGCCTGATGCCGTTGAGACCAGCCGCGATGATGATCGCCTGCAGCAGATAGGGGTTGACCGCGCCATCGGGCAAACGCAGTTCGAACCGGCCTGGGCCCGGCACGCGAACCATGTGGGTCCGGTTATTACCCGTCCAGGTCACCGTATTCGGTGCCCAGGTCGCGCCGGAAATGGTGCGCGGAGCGTTGATGCGCTTGTAGGAGTTGACCGTCGGATTGGTGATGGCCGCCAGCGCCGAGGCGTGCTTCATGATGCCGCCGAGGAAGGTCTTGCCCTTGGCGGAAAGGCCGAACGGCATCTCCTTGTCGGCAAACGCATTGGTCTTTCCCTCCAGATCCCAGACAGAGATATGGGCGTGGCAGCCATTGCCGGTGAGGCCCTTGAAGGGTTTGGGCATGAAGGTTGCCCGAAGACCGTGCTTCTCGGCGACCGATTTCACCATGAACTTGAAGAAGGAGTGCTTGTCGGCCGTCTGCAGCGCATCGTCATATTCCCAGTTCATCTCGAACTGGCCGTTCGCATCCTCGTGGTCGTTCTGGTAGGGCTTCCACCCAAGTTCGAGCATGTAGTCGCAGATTTCAGCGATAACGTCGTAGCGGCGCATGACGGCCTGCTGGTCGTAGCAGGGTTTCTCGGCCGTATCGAACTCGTCGGAAATCTTGCCCCCATCCGGAGAGATCAGGAAGAATTCCGGTTCGACGCCGGTCTTGACGCGAAGGCCTTCCTTGGCGGCTTCCGCGATCAGCTTTTTCAGGACGACGCGCGGCGCCTGCTCGACCGGCTGGTCTTCCATGACGCAGTCGGCGGCAACCCAGGCGACGTCCTTCTTCCATGGAAGCTGGATGACGGAGGAAGCATCCGGCAGCGCAAAGAGGTCCGGATGGGCGGGGGTGAGGTCCAGCCAGGTGGCGAAGCCGGCAAAGCCCGCACCGTCCTTCTGCATGTCGGCGATCGCCTCAGTCGGAACCAGCTTGGCCCTCTGGCCGCCGAACAGGTCGGTATAGCTGATCATAAAATATTTGATGCCACGGTCCTTGGCAAAGCTAGCAAGATCGAGTGTCACTGTGTTCCCCTTTGGATTATTCAGACACTTTTTCATGGAGATGGCCGCCGCCTGATTTTAAACATCAAGTCTTGGGAGATCAGACGACGACCGTATGTGGTTTGAGGGTCAGAACCCTCCCTTGCCCGGGATCCAGCTCGTGCCGGCAAGCGGCACCTGCGCCATGGCGGATGCCTCGAGCGTCAGCGCGACCAGATCCTCCGGTTCCAGATTGTGCAGGTGGTTCTTGCCGCAGGCGCGCGCGATGGTCTGCGCTTCCAGCGTCATCACCTTGAGGTAGTTGGCAAGACGGCGGCCGGCCGCGATCGGATCGAGGCGCTTCATGAGTTCCGGGTCCTGCGTCGTGATGCCGGCCGGGTCCTTGCCTTCATGCCAGTCGTCATAGGCGCCGGCCGTGGTCCCGAGCTTCTGATATTCCTCTTCCCAATGCGGATCGTTGTCGCCGATGGCAACGAGCGCCGCCGTGCCGATAGCAACCGCATCGGCACCAAGCGCCAGCGCCTTGGCAACGTCGGCGCCCGAGCGCACCCCGCCCGAGATGATCAGTTGCACTTTGCGGTGCATGCCGAGGTCCTGCAGCGCCTGGACGGCAGGGCGGATGCAGGCGAGCGTCGGCATGCCGACATTTTCGATGAAGACGTCCTGCGTTGCCGCCGTGCCGCCCTGCATGCCGTCGAGCACGACCACGTCGGCGCCGGCTTTGACGGCAAGAGCCGTGTCGTAATAGGGCCGTGCGCCGCCGACCTTCACGTAGATCGGCTTTTCCCAGTCGGTGATTTCGCGCAGTTCGAGGATCTTGATTTCCAGATCGTCCGGACCGGTCCAGTCGGGGTGACGGCAGGCCGAGCGCTGGTCGATGCCCTTCGGCAGGTTGCGCATATTGGCGACGCGGTCGGAAATCTTCTGGCCGAGCAGCATGCCGCCGCCGCCGGGCTTGGCCCCCTGGCCAACCACGACTTCGATCGCATCGGCGCGGCGCAAGTCCTTCGGGTTCATGCCATAGCGCGAGGGAAGATACTGATAGACGAGGGTCTGGCTGTGGCCGCGCTCCTCGTCCGTCATGCCGCCGTCGCCGGTGGTGGTCGAGGTGCCGGCGATCGTCGCGCCGCGCCCGAGCGCTTCCTTGGCATTGCCGGACAGTGCGCCGAAGCTCATGCCGGCAATGGTGATCGGCGTCTTCAGCGTGATCGGCTTCTTGGCGAAGCGCGAACCGAGAACGACGGTCGTGTCGCATTTTTCGCGATAACCTTCGAGCGGATAACGCGAGATCGAGGCGCCCAAAAACAGCAGATCGTCGAAATGCGGAACCTTGCGCTTGGTGCCGGCGCCGCGAATGTCGTAAATACCTGTCGCCGCAGCCCGGCGGATTTCAGCCAGCGTATAGTCGTCGAATGTCGCTGACTTGCGCGGCGGGGTATAAGGGTTGTGATAGCTCATCTCTATGTCCCTGCCTTAGTACGCTTCGGCGTTATCGATGTTGAAATTGTAGAGTTTTCGGGCCGAACCGTAGCGCTTGAATTCCGCCGGCCTCACATCGGTGACACCAGCCTTTTCGAGCAGTTCGGCAAGCTTCTCCAGATGTTCGGACCGCAGCTCCTTCTCGATGCAGTCGGCGCCGAGGCTCTTGACCTCGCCACGCACGAAAAGTTTGGCCTCGTAGAGCGAATCACCAAGCGCATCACCGGCATCGCCGAGAACCACCAGATGGCCCGACTGACCCATGAAGGCCGACATATGGCCGATATTGCCATGCACGACGATATCGATGCCCTTCATCGAGATGCCGCAGCGCGAGGCGGCATTGCCCTTGATGACCAGCAGGCCGCCGCGGCCCGTCGCGCCCGCATATTGGCTGGCATCGCCTTCGATGACAACGGTTCCGGACATCATGTTTTCAGCGACACCGGGGCCGGCAGAGCCGTGAACGGTTACCGTGCCGCCGTCATTCATGCCGGCGCAGTAGTATCCGACGCTGCCGCGCACCTCGACGCTGACCGGCTGGTCGATCCCGACAGCCACCGCATGGCTGCCACGCGGGTTGACGACTTCGAAGTTCGTGTCATTCGTGCCGGGAGCGATCGCGTGCAGCGCACTGTTCAACTCGCGCAGCGGCGTGGTAGCAAGGTCGAACACTCGCATCGCTTCCAGACTTTCTCGGTTTACGCTGATATCCACGATTAAGCTGCCTTCTCATGATCCCAGAAATAGACGGTGGCGGGCTCCGGCTCCCAGACACGCGCGTCTTCGATGCCCGGCAGGTTGACGAGCGCGCGGTATTCGGAACCGAAGGCGATGTATTGATCGGTTTCGGCCATGACCGCAGGCTTGCAGGCGATCGGATCACGCACCACGCCGAAACCGGATTTGGTGCCGACAACGAAGGTAAAGAAACCGTCAAGGTCGTCGAGCGCGCTGGTCAGCGCCTGCCCCAGATCCTTGCCCTTGGCCATCTCGGCGGTGAGATAGGCGGCGGCGACCTCCGAATCGTTCTGTGTCTCGAAGGTCATGCCTTCGCGAACCAGTTCGCGGCGCAGGTTGTTGTGATTGGACAGCGAGCCATTGTGCACTAGGCACTGGTCGGCACCGGTTGAGAATGGATGCGCGCCAAGGGTAGTGACGGCGGATTCCGTTGCCATGCGCGTATGGCCGATCCCATGCGTGCCACCCATCTCGCGAATGCCGAAACGGGCAACCACATCCTTCGGCAAGCCGACTTCCTTGTAGATCTCGACGCTGTCGCCCGAGCCCATGACCCGCACGTCCGGCCGCTCCTGAGCGAGCAGTCCCCGCAAGGCTGCAGCCTGCATGGCATCCGCCTCGATCACCGCATGCGTGCTTTTCAGCTCCACGGTGACGCTGGCGTCAACGGGCTTCAGGAGAGCTTCAAGCCCTGCGAAATCGGTCGCCGGCTTCGCCGATTGAACGGTGATTTTTGCCCGGCCATCCGAAGGTGCCCCATAGATTGCGATGCCGGCGCTATCGGGGCCGCGGTCGGTCATGATGACCAGCATATCGGACAGCATGGCGCCCAATTTGGGCTCCAGTGACTTGTCCTTCAAAAACAATCCGACAATTCCGCACATGGGGACGATCCTTCGTTTCGTTGCTGAAAAGATGGATAGCAGTTGCCGTTTCGAATTTCAACTGAGAAGAAAGTTTTTTTCTTTTAAGGCAATATTTGTGCACTGCAGCGTCAGGAGATCGTGCCCCGCGTCTGTGGATAGGAGATGATCGAGAGATAGCGAATCGGCAGTTTAACCAGTTGCTCCGGTCCATGGCGCGCGTCGGCGTCGAAAAACAGGCTGTCACCCGGCTGCATGGTGAAGAGCCGGTCACTGTGGCGGTACACGACTTCGCCCTCCAGCATATAGAGAAACTCCATGCCCTCGTGTTGAAAGGCCGGGAACGTATCGGAATCTGCAGTCAGCGTGATCAGGTAAGGCTCGACGATCACGCCAGCGGTATTGTTGTCGATGTGGCCGAGCAGATTGTATTGATGCCCGGCGCGCGTGCCGCGCCGCTCAAGCTCCACCCCCTCGCCCGCCTTGACGAAAACGGCATTGCGCGGCTCTTCGTAGCGGCGGAAGAAGGCCGTGACAGGAACGCCAAGCGCCCGTGAAAGGGATTGCAGCGTCGTCAGCGACGGGGAGATATTGCCGTTCTCGATCTTTGACAGCATGCCGAGCGAGATGCCGGTCGCGGTGGCAAGGTCGGTGACGGTGATGCCGAGCTTCTTGCGGAAGGCCCGGACTTCATGGCCGATGGCGATCTCGAGGTTGTTCTCCTTCGGCTCGCGCAGCGCATGCGGATCCTGAGAGAAAGCAGCCTTCAGCGCCGGCCGCTCGTCATCCGTCGTCCGGCCAATATCGATTTCAGCTGATTTTTTCGCCATGCTCGCTTGCCCTGCCTCAATACTCGCTTCGGAAAAGAAGCCTATCCTGAGAGTGAAATTTTCTCAACCGAGAAGAAATTAATTCGCTGGCGCACCAGGGGCGGATTGCCGCCCCTGGTGCGGCGCCTCTCCGAAAGCCTCTCGGTAGCTGCGTGAGAAATGCCCCGCGCTGGAAAAGCCGGTGGCAAAGGCAATTTCGGAAATGGAAAGCGGGCTTTGCAGAAGCAGTCGCCGCGCATGGTTGAGCCTGAGCTTGCGATATTCCGCCAGGAAAGACGACTGCATGAGGCGTGAGAACAGCCGGTCCAGATGACGCGGCGACATTCCGGCCAAAGCGGCCATAGCCCGGCGGTCGAGCGGCGCCTCGATCGTTGCTTCCATCTTCTCGAGAACGGTGAGCAGGCCGGGGTGGTTGACACCGTAGCGCTCGGCCATCGACGCGCGCTGCGGCGCACTGGAAGCCTCCACATGGGTGTGCAGATACCAGTCGCTGACCCGGCGGGCGAAATCCGACCCCATGCGCTCGGCGATCAGGGCATGCATCATGTCGAGCGGCGCGACGCCACCGCCGCAAGTAATGCGATTGCCGTCGAGAACATAACGGGCCTGGCGCGGGGCGAGATCCGGAAAAGCCTCCATCAGGGCCGGCGCGTGCTCCCAGTGAACGGTAAAGTCACGATCGCTCAGCAGGCCCGCAGCCGCCATCAGATAGGGTCCGCCGGAAATGCCGCCGATGCGAACGCCGTCCCGCGCCAATTGGCGCAGACAGGCGAGAACCGCCGGCACGTTCCAATCGACTGGCGATCCACCGGCACAGACGAAGACGGTGTGCAGGCCGGAACCGCGTCTGGGCAGCGGCTGTGAAGGCACGGGAATGCCCGACGACGATAGCGCCATGTCGCCATCCGGCGCGTGAGCCGACAGGTTGTAGATTTCTTTGCCAGCCAGAAGATTGGCGGCGCGCAGCGGCTCGATCGCCGACGCATAGGACATCAGAGCAAACCCCGGGACAAGGATAAATCCGATCTTCTGCACGTTTTTGAGGTCTTCTGCCGCCATGTCCTATTTATGACGCGATGCGTCTCTTTTCTGCAAGTGATGAAAATCAATCCTGTCATGATCGCCGTCAGCTCCCACGGTGAATCGATCATGCGCTACTCCGCCTTTTCCGTTTTTCTGAATGCCCTGCGCGGCAATAAAAGCTGGCAACCTGCATGGCGCAGCCCGGTTCCGAAAAATCACTACGATGTGGTTATCGTCGGGGGTGGCGGTCACGGCCTTTCGACCGCCTACTATCTCGCCAAGGAATTCGGCATCACCAATGTCGCGGTTCTGGAAAAAGGCTATGTCGGCTCCGGCAATGTCGGCCGCAACACGACGATCATCCGCTCCAACTATCTCTTGCAGGGCAACAACCCGTTCTACGAACTGTCGATGAAGCTCTGGGAGGGGCTGGAGCAGGACTTCAACTTCAACGCCATGGTCTCGCAGCGCGGCGTGCTCAACCTCTATCATTCCGACGCCCAGCGCGACGCCTATACACGCCGCGGCAATGCTATGCGCCTGCACGGCGTCGATGCCGACCTGCTCGACCGCAACACGGTGCGGCAGATGCTGCCCTTCCTCGATTTCGACAATGCCCGCTTCCCGATTCAAGGAGCGCTGATGCAGAAACGCGGCGGCACCGTGCGGCATGACGCGGTTGCCTGGGGCTATGCCCGTGGCGCCGACAGTCGCGGTGTCGATATCATCCAGAATTGCGAAGTCACCGGCATCCGCCGCGAAAACGGCCGGGTCCTGGGCGTCGAGACCAGCCAGGGTTTCATCGGCTGCGGCAAGCTGGCGCTGGCGGCAGCGGGCAATTCCACCGTCGTTGCCGATATGGTGGACATGAGGCTGCCGATCGAAAGCCATGTGCTGCAGGCTTTTGTCTCGGAAGGATTGAAGCCGTTCATCGACAATGTCGTCACCTTCGGCGCCGGCCATTTCTACGTCTCGCAGTCGGACAAGGGCGGCCTCGTCTTCGGCGGCGATATCGACGGCTACAATTCCTATGCCCAGCGCGGCAATCTGGCGACGGTCGAGCATGTCGCCGAGGCCGGCGTCGCGATGATCCCGGCGCTGTCGCGTGTTCGGGTGCTCCGCTCCTGGGGCGGCGTGATGGATATGAGCATGGACGGCTCACCGATCATCGACCGCACCCATATCGACAATCTCTATCTGAACGCCGGCTGGTGTTACGGCGGCTTCAAGGCAACGCCCGCTTCCGGCTTCTGCTACGCCCATCTGATCGCCAGAAACGAACCGCACGAAACGGCAACGGCCTTCCGGCTCGACCGCTTCGCGCGCGGCCGGATGATCGATGAAAAGGGCGTCGGCTCGCAACCCAATCTGCATTGAGGACTTTATATGGCCAGCCTGATCGCCTGCCCCCATTGCGGGCCGCGCCCCAAGGAAGAATTCACCGTCAAGGGTGACGCCGCAATCGCCCGCCCGGCAGCCGACGCCAGCAAGGATGCCTGGTATTCCTACGTCTATCTGCGCGACAACCCGCGCGGCCGCCACAAGGAATATTGGCATCACACATCCGGCTGCCGCCGCTGGCTGGTGGTGGAGCGCGATACCGTGACCCATGCGGTCTATGCCGCATCGGACGCTGCCGCGCAGGGAGAAACCGCATGAGTTCCTCCCGTCTCTCCAAGGGCGGCCGCATCGACCGCTCCAAGCCCCTGGATTTCACCTTCGACGGCAAGCCCATGCAGGGCTTTGCTGGCGATACACTCGCCTCCGCCCTGCTTGCCAACGGCCGTCAGCTTGTCGGCCGCAGTTTTAAGTATCATCGCCCGCGCGGCATCCTGACGGCGGGGGCGGCGGAACCCAATGCCCTTGTCACGATTGGCGAAGGCGGACGCACCGAGGCCAATACGCGGGCTACGCTGGTCGAGCTTTACAGCGGCCTCACCGCAAAAAGCCAGAACCGCTGGCCTTCCGTCGACTTCGACCTCGGCGCCGTCAACAGCCTGCTCTCGCCCTTCCTGGGTGCCGGCTTCTACTACAAGACCTTCATGTGGCCCGCGGCCTTCTGGGAGAAGGTCTATGAGCCGATCATCCGCAAGGCAGCCGGTCTCGGCCGCGCGACCTACGAGCCCGATCCGGACACCTACGAGAAATGCTGGGCGCATTGCGACCTGCTGGTGATCGGCGCAGGCCCGACCGGCCTTGCAGCAGCGCTCACCGCCGGCCGGGCAGGCGCGCGCGTCATCCTCGCCGATGAAGGTTTTGAGCCGGGCGGCTCGCTTCTCGCGGAGACCGCGGCAATCGGCGAGAAAGCCGCGGCCGACCTCCTTAAGGAAACGCTTGGCGAACTGATCAGCCTTCCCAATGTGCGCATCTTCTCCCGTACCACCGTCTTCGGCTGGTATGACGGCAATGTCTTCGGCGCAGTCGAGAGCGTGCAGAAAAATACGGCCGCCATCGACCCGAACCGACCGGTAGAGCGCCTGTGGCGTATTGCCGCCAAACACGCGATCCTCGCGTCTGGCGCGGAAGAACGACCGCTGGTCTTCGGCGGCAACGACATTCCGGGCGTCATGATGGCAAGCGCCATGCGCTCCTATCTCAACCGGCAAGCCATCGCGCCCGGCAAGAGTACCGTTATTTTCACCAACGACGAATCCGGCTACAGGACGGCGGCCGATTTGGAAGCCGCAGGGGTTGACGTCGCAGCGATTGTCGACGCCCGCGCCAGCGGCGCTTCGTCCTGGAGCGGCCGCGCACCCGTCTTCCCAGGCGCCATGGTGCAGGACGCCAAGGGCGGCAAGGCCCTCGCCAGCGTCACCTTCGTCAAAGATGGCGCGCCGGTCACGATCAACGCCGATGCTCTTGCCATGTCCGGTGGCTGGAGCCCGATCATCCATCTCGCCTGCCACCGCGGCGCAAAACCAGTATGGTCGGACGCAAAGGCCGCCTTTCTCGCGCCGGAAACGCAGGCCGGCCTGAGCATCGCCGGTTCGGCAGCGGGTCTCGGCGCAAAGGAAGCCTGCCTTGCCGATGGTGGCGAGAAAGCCGCACGCGCGCTGCGAGCACTCGGCTTTTCCAATGCCGCCCCTGCCTTCGTCGCCGCAACCGACACCGTGACCATCGCCAAGTCGCTCTGGTATGTGCGCGGCGCAAAAGGCAAGGCCTTCGTCGACTACCAGAACGACGTGCATCTGAAGGACCTCGGGCTTGCCGTCAGCGAGGGCTACGGCCATGTCGAGCTTGCCAAGCGCTACACCACCAACGGCATGGCGACCGATCAGGGCAAGCTGTCGAACATCAACGCCATCGGCATTCTCGCCGAGGCCCGCAAGGTCTCGCCGGCCGATGTCGGCACGACGACCTTCCGTCCCTTCTATACACCGCTCTCTTTCGGCGCATTGACCGGCGCTTCCAAGGGCAAGCATTTCCAGCCGGTGCGCAAATCGCCGCTGCACGACTGGGCAAAGAAGAACGGCGCCGTCTTCGTCGAAACCGGCCTCTGGTATCGCTCCTCATGGTTCCCGAAGCCGGGCGAAACGACATGGCGCGAAAGCGTCGATCGCGAAGTGCTGAACGTGCGCAAGAACGCCGGGATCTGCGATGTCTCGACGCTCGGCAAGATCGAGATCTTCGGCAAGGACGCCGCGGAATTCCTCAACCGCATCTACTGCAACGCCTTCCTGAAACTGCCGGTCGGCAAGGCGCGCTACGGCCTGATGCTGCGCGAAGACGGCATGATCTATGACGACGGCACGACGAGCCGGCTCAGCGAAAGCCATTTCTTCATGACGACGACCACGGCCTATGCCGCCGGCGTGATGAACCATCTGGAGTTCTGCGCCCAGGCGCTCTGGGCCGACCTCGACGTGCAGTTCGCCTCCTCCACGGACCAGTGGGCGCAGATTGCCGTCGCCGGGCCGAAGTCGCGAACCATCCTGCAGGCGCTGGTCGACGACGATATGTCCGACGCGGCCTTCCCGTTCCTCGGCGCCAAGGAAGTCTCGCTTTTCGCTGGCAAGCTGACTGGCCGGCTGTTCCGCATCTCCTTCTCCGGCGAACTGGCCTATGAGCTGGCAGTCCCCGCCGGCTACGGCGAAGCCGTGGCAGATGCGATCATGGCCGCGGGCACCCCGCACGACATCTGCCCCTATGGCGTCGAAGCCCTTGGCGTCATGCGCATCGAGAAGGGCCATGTCACCCATTCCGAGATCAACGGCACCGTCATTCCCGCCGACCTCGGCTTTGCAAAGATGGTGTCGACGACGAAGCCCGATTTCATCGGCAGGGCGATGCTGTCGCGCGAAGGAATGCTGGCGGACGACCGACTGTCGCTGGTTGGCGTCAGGCCACTCGACCCGGCAACGACCTTCAAGACTGGCTCGCACGTCCTTGTCGACGGCGCCACGCCGTCACTGGAAAATGACCAGGGTTACGTGACCTCCAGCTGCTATTCTCCCAATCTCGGCTCGACCATCGGGCTGGCGCTGGTCAAGCATGGACCGAAGCGGCATGGCGAGCACGTCACGGTCTGGAACGACCTGAAAAACGAATACACCAAGGCCGTGCTCTGCAGCCCTGTCTTCTTCGATCCGGAAAACGGAAAGCTCCATGGTTGATTTCGCCCTCCTCCACCGCTCTGCCCTTACGGGTGCAAAGACCGGCTTGTTCGGTGCCACTTCAACGGGCTCAAGGATCGCGCTTACTGCCCTCCCCGAGGGTCACGTGCTGCACGTACTCGCAGCGCATGGAAGTGGCGATCTCCAAAGCCTGGTCGCGCAGATTGGCGATGGCGGTCCTTATGCGGTCCGCGCCTATGGGGCCGGGCAATGGTTCGTCGTCGGCGATGCGGCTCTTTCCGTCGCAGATATCTCCGGCAAGGCCGCGCTCCTCGCAAGCAAGGGTTCCATTGCAGATCAAAGCCACGGTCGCGTCCGGATCGGCATCAGCGGAGCATCCACCGAAGCCGTCCTCGCCAAGGGCACGGCAGTCGATCTCGATCGGGCGAGCTTCGCCATCGGCCATTCGACCATGACCCTGATCGGCCACATCTCGGCGCTGATCACGCGAACCGGTGTGGATAGCTTCGAACTCATGGTCTTGCGCGGCTTCGCCGAAAGCCTGTGGGACGAACTCGTCCAGATGAGCCTCGAATTTGGCGTGGACGCAAAAACGGCGGATTGATTGGCTGCTTTCGTCCCGCCAATTCCTTTCAAATTTTCCGATTGTCTCGAACCACAGCATCGTTCATGGTCGGAATATCCGCCGCGCTCGGTGCCTCTGTTTGCAACGGCATCACGCGCGCGGACGGTTCATTTTTCGCACGAGGAAGACACGCCATGGCCAAGGGACAAGCAAAAAGCAACAAGGAAGTCAGGAAACCGAAGAAGGACAAGGTTGCGGCCAAGGCAGCGACACCCTTCAGTGCAACCCTCACGAAGGAAGTTCCCAAACTATCCGGCGCCAAGCCGAAGAAATAATCGGCAACTTGCCGTCACTTCGGCTGCGACGGCGTGAAATTGGCAACCAGTGAATGCCGCTCGCCCGGATAGATCAGGCGCACATGGGTGATGTAGGAACCATTGCTCCAGGTGCGCCGTTCCACCGTAAGGCAGGCGGTTCCAACGGCAATACCAAGGGCGGCGGCGACGGGTTCATCCGCCGCCACCGCCCGTATCGTATGTTCAGCTGCACTCCACGGCACCCGGTTCAAGAGCCAGGGGCCAGGCGCTACCTCTTCGAAACTCTCCGCCGCCGCGTCCGGCACAGCCGCCAGATTGATCAGGCGCTGTTCGACGCAAAACGGCCGGTTGCCGGCAAGATGCGTGCAGGTCACATCCAGAATGGTTGCTGCCGCGTCGAGGCCGAGCCTTGACCGATCTTCGGCATTGCTCCGGCGCCGCGTCTTTGCGATCAGCCTGTAGTCATAGGCAAGGCCGAGCGATTGCACTTCGAGCTTAATGTCCCGGATTTCAAGCACCGCCGACTGGGCGCGCGGCTGTGTTACATAGCTGCCGGATTTCCGGCGACGCTCGATCAGCCCCGTTTTCGCCAGTTGCGTCAGCGCTTTGTTGACAGTCATCCGCGAGCATTTGTACTGCTCGGCAAGATCGACCTCGAACGGAATGCGAAAGCCCGGCTGCCATTCACCGGAAAGGATACGATCCTCGATGTCGCCGAGAATGCGCTGATGCAGCGACAGGTCGCTTGCCACGTCGGCAAACGGCGTTTCTGCCTCCAGATCTGCCTCACCCTGCGATTTCAAAACGCACTCACTTTCATCAAACCAGATTGGTCCTAGCAGAAATTCTTCAACGCCGCTTGCCCTCAAAAGAAGCGACGCCGAACCAAATCCATCACGCCAAAAGATCGTTCATCACCTTGCGGAACCGGGACGATATCTCGTCGCGTCGATGATGACGCCCGCCTTCGACCTGCTTGCGGCCAGCGACCCAGACGCTGTCAGGTTTCGTTCCATTGGCAAAGAGCCAGGAATCGAGAACCGCGTCATCGGCCAGACCGCCATCCGGCACCGCCACGCTGACGAAATCCGCCGGGTTGCCGGCGGCAATCCCCGACTTCGATGCCAGTGCGATACCGCCGCCGTCAACCGCGCCGTCGAACAGAGCACGACCGGTCGATTGACCAGGCACCGCCAGAACGTTGCGCGAGCGATGCAACAGGCGCTGCGAATATTCCAACTGCCGAAGCTCGTCGGGAAGACCGATCAGGACATTGGAATCCGAGCCAATACCGAATTTTCCGCCCGCTTCGCCGAAGACGACCGCGTTGAACGTGCCGTCGCCAAGATTGGCCTCGGTGATCGGGCAAAGGCCGGCAATCGCCTTGCTTTGCGCCATGCGCCGGGTTTCGTCGTCCGTCATATGCGTCGCATGGATCAGGCACCAGCGGCCATCAAGGCCGGCATTATCGAGCAGCCATTCGACCGGCCGCGCACCGGACCATGCGATGCAATCCTCCACTTCCTTGACCTGCTCGGCCACATGGATATGGATCGGGCCTTGCTTGGCCATCGCAACGACGGCCGTCAATTCTTCCGGCGTCACCGCCCGCAAGCTATGCGGCGCCACGCCAACGCGTCCATCCGGCAACCCCTTGACTGCCAGATGGCAGCCGTCGAGCAGCCGCTCGAAGCTCTCGACCGTGTTGATGAAGCGCCGCTGCCCCTCATTCGGCGCGGCGCCGCCGAAGGTCGAATGCGCATAGAACACCGGGAGCAGCGTCAGGCCGATGCCTGTCTGCGAGGCCGCTGCTGCAAGGCGCTGCGCCATCTCGGCGATGTCGGCATAAGGCCTGCCGTCGATATCGTGATGGAGATAGTGGAATTCGCCGACGCGGGAAAAGCCAGCTTCCAACATTTCCATATAGAGCTGGCTGGCAACGGCCTCGACATGATCCGGCGTCATCGACAGGGCGAAGCGATACATCACATTGCGCCAGCTCCAGAAACTGTCGGCGCCGGGCCCACGCGTTTCCGCAAGCCCCGCCATGCCGCGCTGGAATGCGTGGCTATGCAGGTTCGGCATGCCGGACACGAGTATATGGTGGCACTCATCACCCGCCTGCGCCGCCACTCCGGTTTCGACCGAAGCAATCCGCCCGCCATCGAACGATATCCGCGCATCCTTCTGCCACCCTGCCGGCAACAAGGCCGATTTCACATGAATGCTGTCCAAGGCCGAACCCTCTCCCGTTTTCGATAAAATCAAAAAACCACTTGCGCTCATTTTCTTTATGTCTATACATAATAGCACGAAAAGGAAAGGCTAGAAAACGATGTCTTCCATAAAATCGACACCAGACGGATCTCGGCCAACCGCCTGCGATCGCCTTTGGCGAAACGCGCGGCTCGCAACCTTGAACCCGGCCTTGCCGGGTCTCGGCCTTGTCGAGAACGGCGTCATCGCGGTTGAGGACGGGCGCATCGTCTATGCCGGCAGCGAAGCAGATCTGCCTTTCTCCATTGAAAATGCCGGCGAGGTGATCGATTGCGGCGGCCGCTGGATCACGCCCGGCCTGATCGACTGCCACACGCATCTCATTCATGCCGGAGACCGCGCCAACGAATTCGAGATGCGCCTTGCCGGGGCAACCTATGAAGAGGTCGCGCGTGCCGGAGGCGGCATCGTCTCGTCGGTCCGTGCGCTGCGCGAAGCCAGCGAAGACGAGCTTGTACGCCAGACCCTTCCTCGCCTGGATGCCCTGATGGCTGAAGGCGTGACCACCGTCGAAGTCAAATCCGGCTACGGGCTTGACCTCGAAAACGAAGCGAAGGCCCTGCGCGCCGCGCGCCGCCTTGGCGAAGAACGCGACGTGGCGATCCGCACCACCTTCCTCGGCGCCCATGCGCTGCCGCCGGAATTCAAGGGCGACAAGGCCGGTTATATCGCCAAGGTCGCCGACGAAATGCTGCCCGCGATCGCCGCCGAAGGACTGGCCGACGCGATCGACGGCTTTTGCGAGGGCATCGCGTTTTCGACGGACGAAATGCGGCTGGTTTTCGATGCGGCGAAGGCGCATGGCCTGCCGGTCAAGCTGCATGCCGACCAGCTGTCAAACCTTCACGGCGCAGCCCTTGCCGCCGAATATGGCGCTCTTTCGGCCGATCATCTCGAATATACCGACGAAGCCGGAGCGCAAGCGATGGCGAAGAGCGGCACGGTCGCCGTCATCCTGCCCGGCGCCTTCTATTTCATCCGCGAAACCAAGAAACCGCCGATCGACCTGTTCCGCAAGGCCGGCGTTGCGATGGCGATCGCCACCGACAGCAATCCCGGCACCTCGCCGCTGACTTCGCTGCTTCTGACCATGAACATGGCGGCGACCTTGTTCGACATGACGGTCACCGAATGCATCGCCGGCGTGACGCGGGAGGCAGCACGCGCACTCGGGCTCGTCGACGAGGTGGGGACGCTCGAACCCGGAAAATGGGCCGATTTTGCCATCTGGAACATCGAGCGGCCCGCTGAACTCGTCTATCGCATGGGCTTTAACCCGCTGCATGCGCGCGTCCGCAACGGACATTGAAATTGGAGACGCGTGAGCCTGGCTCCGCGCATTGGTGAGGATTTCGCATGACCTTGACTCTTCAGCCGGGCTCCGTCCCGCTTTCGACACTCGAAACCATCTACTGGACCGGAGAACCCGCCCGGCTTGATCCCTCCTTCGACAAGGGCATCGAGAAAGCCGCTGCCCGCATTGCCGAAATCGCCGCGGGCAATGCGCCGGTCTATGGCATCAACACCGGCTTCGGCAAACTGGCGAGCATCAAGATCGATGCCGCCGACGTCGCCACCCTGCAGCGCAACCTGATCCTCTCCCACTGCTGCGGCGTCGGCCAGCCACTTGCCGAAAACATCGTCCGCCTGATCATGGCGCTGAAACTCGTCTCTCTGGGACGCGGCGCATCGGGCGTCCGGCTCGAACTCGTCCGCCTGATCGAAGCAATGATGGAAAAGGGCGTCATCCCGGTCATCCCGGAAAAGGGCTCCGTCGGTGCATCCGGCGATCTCGCGCCGCTCGCGCATCTGGCCGCAGTCATGATGGGTCATGGCGAAGCCTACTTCGACGACGAGCAGTTGGACGGCGGCACCGCTCTCGAGCGCGCCGGCCTGACGCCGGTCGTGCTGGCTGCCAAGGAAGGCCTGGCGCTGATCAACGGCACACAGGTCTCGACCGCGCTGGCGCTCGCTGGCCTGTTCCGTGCCCACCGCGCCGCACAGTCGGCCCTCATCACCGGCGCGCTTTCGACCGATGCCGCCATGGGCTCCTCGGCGCCGTTCCATCCGGATATCCATACGCTGCGCGGCCACAAGGGACAGATCGACGCGGCCGCCGCGCTGCGCAGCCTCCTCAAGGGCTCGGTGATTCGCGAAAGCCATATCGAGGGCGACGAGCGCGTTCAGGATCCCTACTGCATCCGCTGCCAGCCACAGGTCGACGGCGCCTGCCTCGATCTCATGCGCTCCGTTGCCCGCACGCTCGAAATCGAAGCCAATGCCGTCACCGACAATCCGCTGGTGCTGTCCGACAATTCCGTCGTCTCCGGCGGCAATTTCCACGCCGAGCCGGTCGCCTTCGCCGCCGACCAGATTGCGCTCGCCATCTGCGAAATCGGCGCTATCTCGCAGCGCCGGATCGCGCTGCTAGTCGACCCGGCACTGTCCTACGGCCTGCCGGCGTTTCTGGCCAAGAAGCCGGGCCTCAACTCCGGCCTGATGATCGCCGAAGTGACCTCGGCTGCACTGATGTCGGAAAACAAGCAGATGTCGCATCCGGCCTCGGTCGATTCCACCCCGACCTCGGCCAACCAGGAAGACCACGTCTCCATGGCCTGCCACGGCGCCCGGCGTCTTCTGCAGATGACCGACAACCTGTTTTCGATCATCGGCATCGAGGCGCTGACGGCCGCGCAGGGCATCGATTTCCGCGCGCCGCTCGTCACCAGCCCGGAACTGACCAAGGCCATCGCCGCGATCCGCTCCGTTGTCCCGACGCTGGAGATCGACCGCTACATGGCGACCGACCTCAAAGCGGCGAGCGACCTCGTCCGCTCCGGCGCCCTGAACGCCGCGGTTTCGTCTGGCATCCTGCCCGTTCTGGAGGCTTGAATGAGCGTCTTTGAAGTCAAACAGGGCTCATCGCCCGTCATTCTCGGTTTTCCGCACACCGGCACCGACGTTCCGGCCGCCATCTGGGAGCGGCTGAACGACAATGGCCGCATCCTCGCCGACACCGACTGGCATATCCATCATCTCTATGATGGTTTGCTGCCGGAAGTGACGACGGTGCGCGCCACCTTCCATCGCTACGTCATCGACGCCAACCGCGATCCGGAGGGGGTGAGCCTCTACCCCGGCCAGAACACCACCGGCCTCGTTCCCGGCACCGATTTCGACGGCGTCTCGATCTGGAAGGACGGCGAACAGCCGACCGAAGCTGATATCGCCGTCCGGCTTGCCGACTTTCACGCGCCCTATCATGCAGCGCTTGCCGCCGAGATCGAACGGGTAAAGGCAATCCATGGCGTCGCCGTACTCTACGACTGCCACTCCATCCGATCGGATATTCCCTTCCTGTTCGACGGCACGCTGCCCGATTTCAACATCGGCACGGATAGCGGCAAGACCTGCGATCCGGCCATTCAGGATGCAACTGTCGATGTCGTCCTGAATGCGCAGGGCTACACCAGCATCCTCAACGGCCGCTTCAAGGGCGGTTGGACGACGCGTCACTATGGCCGGCCCGAAACCGGCGTGCACGCGATCCAGATGGAGCTGGCGCAGTCCACGCATCTAGCCAGCGAAATGCCGCCCTTCTCCTATGACGAAGACAAGGCGGCCAAGCTTCGCATTCACCTCAAAGACATTCTCACGCGCATTGAAACGACAGCGCTGACACTGGCACACACCAAAAGGGGAACCAAATGACCAATCCTCGTCACAACATCCGCGACGTCCGCGCAGCCCGCGGCACCGAACTGACCGCGAAATCCTGGATGACCGAAGCGCCGCTTCGCATGCTGATGAACAATCTCGACCCGGACGTGGCCGAGAACCCGCATGAACTGGTCGTCTATGGCGGCATCGGCCGAGCCGCCCGCACCTGGGCCGACTTCGACAAGATCGTTGAGACGTTGCGCGACCTCAACGAAGACGAAACCCTGATGGTGCAGTCGGGCAAGCCGGTCGGCGTGTTCCGCACCCACAAGGATGCACCGCGTGTTCTGATCGCCAACTCCAACCTGGTGCCACACTGGGCGACCTGGGACCATTTCAACGAGCTGGATAAGAAGGGTCTCGCCATGTACGGCCAGATGACCGCCGGGTCGTGGATCTATATCGGCAGCCAGGGCATCGTGCAGGGCACCTACGAAACCTTCGTCGAAGCCGGCCGCCAGCACTACAACGGCGACCTCAAGGGCAAGTGGGTGCTGACCGGTGGTCTCGGCGGCATGGGCGGCGCCCAGCCGCTCGCCGCCGTCATGGCCGGCGCGTGCTGCCTTGCCGTCGAATGCAATCCCGACTCGATCGATTTCCGCCTGCGCACCCGCTACGTCGACGCCCGCGCCGAAACCCTCGACGAAGCGATGGAGATGATCGCGCGCTGGACCGCCGCCGGCGAGGCAAAATCCGTCGGCCTGCTCGGCAACTGCGCCGAAATCCTGCCGGAAATGGTCCGCCGCGGCATCCGTCCCGACATGGTCACCGACCAGACCTCGGCCCACGACCCGATCAACGGTTACCTGCCGAAGGGCTGGACCATGGCTGAGTGGAAGGCAAAGCGCGAAAGCGACCCCAAGGCCGTCGAAAAGGCTGCCCGCGCCTCGATGCGCGAACATGTCGAAGCGATGATCGCCTTCCAGGACATGGGCATCCCGACCTTCGACTACGGCAATAACATCCGCCAGGTCGCCAAGGAAGAAGGCCTCGAAAACGCCTTCGCCTTCCCGGGCTTCGTTCCGGCCTATATCCGCCCGCTGTTCTGCCGCGGCATCGGTCCGTTCCGCTGGGCTGCCCTGTCGGGCGATCCGGAGGATATCCGCAAGACCGATGCCAAGGTCAAGGAACTCACCCCCGGCAACAAGCACCTGCACAACTGGCTCGACATGGCCGCCGAGCGCATCGCCTTCCAGGGCCTGCCGGCACGCATCTGCTGGGTCGGCCTCGGCGATCGCCACCGCCTCGGCCTCGCCTTCAACGAGATGGTCAAGAACGGCGAACTGAGCGCCCCGGTCGTTATCGGCCGCGATCACCTCGATAGTGGCTCCGTCGCCTCGCCGAACCGCGAGACCGAAGCGATGAAGGACGGCTCTGACGCCGTCTCCGACTGGCCGCTGCTCAACGCGCTCCTCAACACCGCATCGGGCGCCACCTGGGTGTCGCTGCATCACGGCGGCGGGGTCGGCATGGGCTTCTCGCAGCACTCGGGCGTCGTCATCTGCGCCGATGGCACTGACGATGCTGCCCGCCGCCTGGAACGCGTTCTCTGGAACGACCCGGCGACCGGCGTCATGCGCCACGCCGACGCCGGCTACGACATCGCCCTTGATTGCGCCAAGGAAAAGGGCCTGCGTCTGCCGGGCATTCTCGGAAACTAAAAGGACGGCCCGGACCTCGGCGTTTTACGAGGTCCGGGAAGCCTTGTAGAATGATAGCGGCTTTCTCTACTGCAACTTTGCCAACGAAGACGTCGCATTCAGTATTTGGCTGAGCGCGACAGACAAAAGGGATCCCACCTTCGAGGATTATGGCCATGCAAGTTCTTCGCTCGGAAAACTACCGCCGCATGCCTTGGAAAAACGGCGGCGGCGAAACCACGGAGATTGCGGTGTTTCCGCCGGAGGCTGATCTGGCAGCCTTCGGCTGGCGCGTCAGCATGGCTACCGTGGCGACTGATGGGCCGTTTTCCGTCTTTGCCGGCATCGACCGGACCTTGTCGATTCTTGACGGACACGGGATGGAACTGAACATTGAAGGAAGGGCACCGGTCGTGCTGACGCAGGCATCCCGCCCGCTCGCTTTTCCGGCTGATGCCCCGACATCCGCGCGACTGGTATCGGGTGCGATTGTCGATCTGAACGTCATGACCAGGCGCGGACAATGGGCGCATCAGGTCGAAAAGCGGATCGTCGAGGGACAGCACCACTTGGATGCCGAGGGCGGAGTCACGATGCTTCTGTCGCTCGGCAACATACGGATCGATGCGGGAGATCACGCTGTTGAGCTGGGCAGGCTCGATTGCGCCATACTTGAAGGTGTTGTCTTGATCACATCCGACATGCCGACGGAGGCCTATCTGATCCGCATCGGTGCAGCCTGAGCGCTACTTTTTGCGGGCAAGATGCCCCAGGACATGGGAGATCAGTCGTCCGACAACCGTCGCTGTCAAGTCGTTGATATCGCGCTTTGGCTGAAATTCAACAATCGAAAATCCGGCGAGCGTGCGGCCCGCCATAGCCGATGCGATCAGGTCCGTCACCTCATCCAACCACAGGCCCCCGGGCGATAGCGCGTTGACGCCCGGGCAGATCGACGGGTCGAGCGCATCGACATCGATGTGAATGAGAAGCTTGCCATCACGCGGTATGGCAGTGGCAATTTCCGCCATGCCGTTCGCCCGCGCTTGGCGAACCGTGACGAGCCTTGAACCCCAGCCTTTCGCAGCCTCCACCTCTTGCGCGCGGGCGCTGCCGACAGCGCGGATGCCGACCTGCGTCATCGAGCGGACAAAGGGGAGTTCCGAAGCGCGCCGCATCGTGCTGGAATATCCGAGCGTCTCGTCGCCGATCCTGTCGCGCCAGTCGATATGCGCGTCGATCTGCAGGATGTGCAGCGCATCAACATCGCCAAGGCCGCACATGAAGGGGATTGCAGTGGAATCGTCGCTACCGATCAGAATCGGAACGGCTCCGGCTGCGCGGATGTCCCGCGTGACCGCTTCAATGGCCGCACGATTGCCAGGATTATCATCCGGTTTCGTCGCCACGTCTCCGTGATCGAAAACCTCCAGGGCGCCATCGTTCAACAGCGGGCCGTCGAAATCGAAGTCCCAATGATCGATATGAACGGAGGCCGCCGTGATGGCACGGCGGACAGCATCCGGCGCTGAGATGCCATTCTCGTGCGCTGCTTGCGCGCCATATGCTGTGCCGTGAACAGCGCCGAAGATCGCAACCGAGCCCGGTCGAGCTTCAGCCGCCACGGGTATGCCGAGAAATGTTTCGGATGCGAGGACGAGGGTCATGGTTAGGCCGCCCGCGCTGCCAGAAACCGGTCCATCGCCTCGAAGGAAAAGGCACCGATCGGCAGGTCCGTGCCACCATCCAGAGCCAGATCGGCAAGAATTTCGCCAACAACGCTGGTGAACTTGAAGCCATGGCCCGAACAGGGGGATGCGACGACAACGCGTTTGTCGCCGGGCAGACGATCGAGCAGGAAATCCTCGCTCGGCAGCATGGTATAGCGACAGGTGGTGGACCGCACCCGAAGACCCGCAGCCACCGGAAGCCGGTGCCGGATAAACGCATCGAGCAGGTTCGTGTCCCTGTCGTTGACAGGTGGATTGGGCTGGTTCGGGTCGATCGGCTCGCGAAAATGCGCATGACGGCCGACCTTGACGCCGTCCACGCCGATTGCCGGGAAGCCGAAGAAGGAGCCGTTTTCTCCCTCGTCACGAATGAACACCGGCATGCGCTGCGGCATGGTGACGAACCCGTCGGTGGGCTGATACCAGGCGACGACCTGCTTGATCGGCACCGCATGGTCACGCAGCGCCGGCACCAGTTCGCCGATCCAGGAACCGGTCGCCACGATGACCTTGCTGGCCGCATAACGCCCCGTATCGGAGACAATTGTAACGCCGTGGTCGCTCGGCTCAATCGCCACGACCTTCTCGCCGAAATGCAGCGCAGCGCCATCGGTGGCTGCGAGTTTAAGATGGCCCATGACGGCCACCTCGGGCCGAAGATAGCCGCCCTGCGGATCAAGCAATGCGATCTCGTCTTCATCGAGCGAAAAGACCGGAAAGCGGCGGCGCATCGCGTCCGGATCAAGGGTCTCCAGCGGCAGATTGTGAAGGGCACAGCTTTTCTTCGTGCCATTGACGATCTTGCTGTCCGGCTTGCCGATCTGCAGGACACCGGTAATCGTCAGAATATCTTCCCGCAGCCGCGCCTCCAGCGTCCGCCAATTCGCATAGGCCCGCTGCAACAACGGCACATAGGACGGATCCTCGAAATAGCCGAGTCGGATCAGGCGACTGTCGCCGTGCGAAGAACTCAGCGCATGCGCGGGATAATAGGCATCGATGCCGATTATCTTCGCGCCCCGCGCCGCAAGATGCGCGATGGCAGCACTTCCCATGGCGCCAAGGCCAACAACGGCAACGTCAAAATGAGCAGTCATCAGCAGTATCCTTTTAAGGAAGGGCTTTAAACGCCGGCAGGCGGTGGTTCGATGCCCAGGAGATCGCGTGCCTTTTCCAGATCCCAGCCAAGCGGCCGGTCATCGGCATAGGTTGGCAGAACAGCGCGGAGATGGCGATAGAGCACGTCCGTGCCTGTTGCACGCGGGGCAATCGCCGCCTTGAAATCCTGGGCCTGCGCGGCGGCAGCAAATTCGATGCCAAGAATCTGCTCGGCATTGTCAATGACTGCTAGCAGCTTGACGGCCGCAGCCGTCGGATGCGCGAGAAAATCCTCCTGCAGCGCCGAGGTGACGCCTCCGTCGAGGCTAGCCGGCGCACCGAGCCGCCGGTTTTCTGCGGCAAGGGCCGCCGCCGTATATTGCGCGATCATGAAGCCGGACCCGGCACCCGGATCGGTCGCCAGGAAGGCCGGCAGGCCGCTCACTAGCGGATTGACCAGCCGGTCGATCCGCCGCTCGCTCATCGCCGATATCTGGGCGATGGCGACCGCAAGGCTATCGAGCGCCTGCCCGAGAGCGGGTGCGACGGCATGCGCTTCGGACGAAACAAGGGGGGCTTCCGGCGTGCCGGATACGGCGGGATTGTCTGTTACGGACGCAAGTTCCTGATCGACGATCGAACCGACAAAATCGAACACATCCCAGCCGGCGCCGTGCGCATGCGGGACTGAGCGAAGGCTCAAGGCATCTTGCGTGCGCGCGCCCTTGGCTGCCTCGATCAGGCCGCTGCCAGCGAGGCGTTCGCGCAGCACCCTGCCGACCTTCTCGATACCCTTCGACTTGCGAAGCGCCAGCACCGGTGCGTCGAACGCCGCCGCCTGACATCCGAGTGCCTCGACGGTCAACGCCGCGATGGCATCGGCCCATTCAAGAAAGCGCTCGGCACGCGCCAGAGCCAACGAGCCGAGCCCCGTCGAGCAGGCAGTACCGTTGACGAGGCTCAGACCTTCCTTGGCCTGCAGCACCAGCGGCTCGATGCCCAGTGTTTTCAGGGCTTCGGCGCCGCTCATCAGTTTCCCCTTCAACAGCACCCTACCCTCACCGATCAGTACCAGCGCGATGTGAGCGTTGTGGGAGAGATAGCCGGCGGAACCTTTCGTGGGCACATCGGGAATGCAGTCTTCGCGCAGGAAAGCCTGCAACGTCTCGACGATCGCCGGGCGCACGCCGGAATGGCCATGGGAAAAATTGGCGATCTGCGCCGCGATGATGGCGCGCACTTCGCGCGGCTCCAGCAGCGGGCCGACGCCGCAGGCGTGGCTGAGGATGATGTTGCGCGACAGGCGGCTCTGGGATGGACGATCGACGACCGTATCGGCCAGCGCGCCGACACCTGTATTGACGCCATAGGCACGCACGCCGCTTTCGACGATTGCTGAAACGATGCGGCTCGCTGTCTCCACCCGTTGAGCCGCCTCAGCGGACAGTGAGAGATTTGCGCCATCGGCAACCGCCGCCACGGCGCGCCAGTCGAGCGCCGTTTCGAGCACGATATCCCGCACGATCAGCCTCCGAAATTGCCGATGAACTGGCGGAAGCTGGGGGAGCCGCCCGAGCCGAACAGTTCGTCCGGCGCGCCGTCGCTGTCGATCTCGCCGGATTTCATGAAGATCACCCGATTGGAGACGTTGCGGGCAAAGCTCATTTCATGGGTGACGACCAGCATGGTCATCCCTTCTTCGGCAAGCGAGCGCATGACGCGCAGCACCTCGCCGACCAATTCCGGATCGAGCGCCGAGGTCGGCTCGTCGAACAGCATGACCTTCGGCTTCATTGCCAGCGAGCGGGCGATCGCGGCGCGCTGCTGCTGGCCGCCCGACAGATGCGCCGGATAGGCATTGCGCTTTTCGACGATGCCGACCTTTTCAAGCAAGACTTCGGCCTCGGCGATGCATTCGGCGCGCGGTCGCTTCAGCACGTGCACCGGCCCCTCGATGACGTTTTCAAGTATGGTCATATGGGACCAGAGATTGAAAGACTGGAAGACCATGCCGAGTTCCGAGCGGATGCGGTCCACCTGGCGCCGGTCGGCCGGAACATTCTTGCCGCCGCGCTGCTCCATCTGGATCAGTTCGCCATCGACGGAAATCTCGCCGTGGTCAGCGATTTCCAGAAGGTTGATACAGCGCAGGAAAGTGGATTTGCCCGAACCGCTGGCGCCGAGAAGCGAAATGACGTCGCCATCGCGGGCATCGAGTGAGATGCCGCGCAGCACCTCATGCGTGCCGAAGCTCTTGCGGATGTTGCGGACGGAAAGCCGGGTCGTGCCTGCCATGGTCGTTCCAGTCTGGTTGAGGGTCGCGGGGGTCATCGCTGCGGCACCGGGAAGAGCGGAGCCGCGCGGCGGTGGGGAGTGAGCTTGTACTCAAGCAGCGCCATGGCCTGCAGGATCAGGAAGTTCAAGATGAGATAGATGGCGGCGGCGCAGAGGAAGACTTCCATCGTGCGGTAAGTCTGCGAGATCAGCCGCTGGGCAACGCCCGTGACCTCCCAGACCGTAACGAGGCTGGCGAGCGCAGTTGATTTCACCATCATCACCACCTCGGTCGAATAGGCCGGCAGCGCATGCCGGAAAGCGATCGGGGCCAGGATGCGGCGGGTCAGCAGGAAGCCGGACATGCCAACCGAGCGGGCTGCCTCGATCTCCTTGGCCGGAATGGCGCGCAGGCCGAAGCGAAAGATTTCAGCCGTATAGCCCGCCGTACAAAGGGCCAGCGACAGCACGGCACAGACGAAGGGTTCGCGCAGCGCTGGCCAGAGGAAGCTGTAGCGGATGAAGCCGAACTGCCCGAGGCCGTAGAAAATCAGGAACATCTGGATCAAAAGCGGCGAACCGCGGAAGACGAAGATGTAGCCCTTGGCGAAATTACGGGCGATCACATTGCCGCTCACCCGCATCCAGACGATGACGAGGGCCAGCAGACCGCCGAAGGCGATAGAGAGAATGAACAGCGCCAACGTCATCGGCAGCGCGGCCAGCAGCGTTTGCATGGTCTCGAGCATGAAGGCGATATCCATCGCGCGTCTCCTTGGGTCAGGCCTGGCCGAGGCTGGTCGGCATGCTGCGATTGGCGCGCTTTTCGGCGCTGGTGAAAATCCGGTCCGAGAAGCTGGTGAGGATCAGATAGAGGCAGCCCCCGACGATGAAGAACAGGAAATGCTGTCGCGTCGAGCCAGCCGCAACCTGGCTGGTCCGCATCAGGTCTGCGAGCCCGGTTACCGATACGAGCGCCGAGTCCTTGAGGCTGAGCTGCCAGACATTGCCGATGCCGGGAAGAGCAAACCGGAACACCTGCGGCGCAATGATGCGCCGGAAACGCAAGAACCGGTGCATGCCGATCGCCTGCGCCGCTTCAAGCTCGCCCCTGGGGATGGCAAGGAAAGCGCCGCGATAGACCTCGGCCTGATAGGCGCCGGAGATGATGCCGACGGCAAGCGCGCCGGCCGCGAAGGAGGGAAGACCAAGAAAGCCCTCAAAGCCCATTGCCGTGCCGATGGCGGTGACTGCGCTCGATCCGCCGAAATAGACCAGATAGATGATCAGCAGTTCGGGAACACCGCGAAACACGGTGGTATAGGTGCCGCCCAGCATGCGCATTATCTTGCTGCCCGACAGCTTCGCCCAGGAGACCAGCGAGCCGAGGATCGCGCCGATCAACAGCGCAACGGCGGTGACGCAAAGCGTCATCAACGCTGCCAGGAGAAGCAGCCCGCCCCAGCCGGTGGGGCCAAATCCGATCATTTGAAATAGTGCCATGCCGCAGGCGTCCCGTCGTTTCCGGCAAAGCCGGGTTCCCGATCGTCAGATGGATGTGGAAGGCCGCGCCTTGTTAGAGGCGACCTGCCGCAGCAAGTGTGCCCGCCGCGGGCGAAATAGCAAGCGACGGGCAAACTTGAGATCAGGGGGTAACGTCAGTCTTGAACCACTTCATCGACAAGGTCTTGATCGTGCCGTCGTCGAGGGCGGCCTGGATCGCCTTGTTGAACATGTCGCGCAGATCGGTATCGGCCTGACGGATGCCGAGGCCTTCGCCGCTGCCGAAGATCGTGCCGCCGATTTCAGGGCCGGTGAAGGCGAGCGTGCCGTTGGCTTTCTCGAAAGCCGAGATCAGGTAGACGGCATCGTCGAAGACGAGATCGATACGGCCGGTTTCGAGATCGAGGTCACGCTCGGCACCGGTCTTGTACTCGCGCACCGTGGCAACATCACCGAAGTTGTCATAGATGAACTTGGAATAGACGGTCGCGGCCTGGATGCCGATCGTCTTGCCGGCGAAGGCTGCTTTCATCGCATCGACTTCCTTGACGCCGGTTGCGCCCGGATCGAGCTTGACGACCGTGCCGGTGCCGGCAGCGTTCGCCAGCGGACCGTCCTTCAGCGTCGCGAAGGCGGCGTGCGTATGAGCGTAGGGGATGGTGAAGTCGATGATCTTCTTGCGCTCTTCGGTGATCGACAGCGCGTCCATGATCACATCGAACTTGCCAGCATTGAGCGCCGGGATCATGCCGTCCCAGTCGGAGGCGACGAGATTGCATTCGACCTTCATGTGGTCGCAGAGATATTTGGCAAGCTCCGGCTCGAAACCGCCGAGCGTGCCGTCGGGGTTGGTCAGGTTCCAGGGCGCATAGGCGCCTTCGAGCGTGATGGTGACGGTCTTCCAGTCCTTTGCCTGAGCCAGCGGAGCAGCAAGGGTTGCACATGCGACGGCGCCAGCCATCAGAAATTTGGTCAGGTTCATGTTCAGGTTCCTCTGAGGTTTATCTTCACAACGTCCGCCGATCTCCGCCGGCTTTACAAATCTATTGACGGATGAACCGGCTTGAAAAACGCCCCTGAACATCCATGTTGTATATGGTACCATATGCGAATTTTTGTGGTATGCAAGAGGGCAGCCGTATTTGGATGCAAATTTAATTTCGCCCAAGGAATGAGCATATGAAACGCAGCAACGACCAGAACGCTCAACTGAAGTGGGACAACAGCGACAATGACGGCGCACCGCTTTATGCCGGCGTCAAGCAGATGATCCTCGACCGGATCCAGAGCGGCGAGTGGCCCCCCAAACATCGCGTTCCCTCGGAGAACGAACTGGTCGCCGAACTGGGCGTCAGCAAGATGACCGCCAACCGGGCGCTGCGCGAACTGGCAAGCGAGGGCGAACTGGTACGCATCCAGGGCGTCGGCTCCTTCGTTGCCGAGCGCAAGGGCTATTCCGAACTCTTCGAAGTGCGCAACATTGCTGAAGAGATCGATGAGCGAGGCCATGTGCATCAGGCTTCCGTGATCGTTTTGGCGCAGGAGACGGCAGCACCCGATGTGGCCGACGCGCTCGGCCTGCCGATCGGCGCACCGGTGTTTCATTCGCTGATCGTGCACAGCGAAAACGGCGTCCCGGTGCAGATCGAGGACCGCTTCGTCAACCCCGAAGCAGCGCCGGGCTACCTCGAACAGGATTTCACGACACTGACGCCGAACGCCTACCTGACCGCCGAGGCTCCGTTGAGCGGCTCCGAACACATCGTCGAAGCGGCCATGCCTCAACCTTGGGAATGCAAACTCCTGGTGATCCTTCGCACCGAGCCATGCCTGCTCATCCGCCGGCGCACATGGTCGTCCAAGCGCGTCGTCTCCTTTGCCCGGCTGGTCTATCCCGGCAACCGATATCGGCTGGAATCACGCAGCGGAAAAATGGCCGACGACTGATTAATCGCCAAAACACCCATGACGTTGTATATGGAACTTAAATGCCCCGCTTGATCAACCGTCTTGAGCGGCGGGCCAGAATTGCAGCGCCATGTCGATGACGCGATACAGTGCCGCCCGATCCGCACCGGATGCCGCCTGAATGGCCGTCCCCTGCGAGATCGTCATGATATAGCGGGCGAGATCAAAGGGTTCATGACCGGGCGGCAAATCGCCCTCCTGCGCAGCGCGCTCGAAACGCTTGCCCAGCTCCCGCTCGCCGCGGTGGCGGTTTTCGATCAGGCACTTCTGAATTTCGGCCGCAGCTTCGCTGCAGGCGAGCGCGCCATTGATGCCCATGCATCCGCTCGGGTCCTTTTCCGCCGTCTGCGCATCGGCAAAGCCGCGCAGAATTTTCTCGGCGACGGCGCGGGCCTTCGGCTCATTGAGAGCCTCATGAAAGAAGTTCATCTTGGTGCGTTCATAGCGCTCCAGCGCCTTGAGAAAGAGGCCTTCCTTATTGCCGAAAACACCATAGAGGCTCGGCTTGGTGATGCCCATTCCCTCGGTCAGATCGGTTAGAGACGTGCCTTCGTAGCCCTTTCGCCAGAACAGTTCCATGGCCGTTTCAAGTGCTTCGTCGACATCAAACTCTCTTGGCCGTCCCATGGGCCGGACCTCCCGAATTTTTTATACCGATCGGTATATAATTCCATTGACAGTGATCGGTTCAGGGCCCTATTTTTATACCGACCGGTATTGAACGTCAATGCAACCCTCGCCCAAATCTCTCGCCTCCCACGAAAGATGACCGGCAGGCCCTCCCCCGAGGCCAGAAATTCAGGATAACGCCATGTCTTTCGGAACTTTCAGAAACAAGCTTCTCGCCACCGGGCTCGTTCTTGCCGTGGCGACCATTGCACCGACGATCTTCTTCGAAATCCAGGGCAGCCCGTCCGGCACCGGCAACGCAGCCGACGCCACGGCCGCGGCGCCCGCCGCCGTTCCCGTCTCCGTCGCCGTCGTCGAGGCAAAGCCCGTGACGCAGTGGAGCGAATTCTCCGGCCGGCTGGAGGCCATCGATCACGTTGAGCTGCGCTCCCGCGTGGCTGGAGCGATCCAGTCCGTTCATTTCCAGGAAGGCGCAATCGTCGAGAAGGACGATCTGCTCGTCACCATCGACCCAGCCCCCTATCAGGCAGAGGTGGCACGCGCCCGGGCGAGCGTGACCGCGGCCGAGGCCCGGGCGTCGCTGGCCCGCACCGAACTGAAGCGCGGCAAGCAGTTGCTCGCCTCCAACGCCGTATCGCAGAGCGACTACGATCAGCGCCTGAACGGTGAGGCAAGTGCCGAGGCCGATCTCGAGGCAGCCCGCGCCGTGCTGCAATCGGCAGCGCTCAATCTGAGCTACACCGAAATCCGCGCGCCGATCACCGGCCGTGTCGGCAAGATCGAGATCACCGCAGGTAACTTGATCGCTGCCGGCCCATCTTCGCCGATCCTCACCCGGCTGGTGTCGCTGAGCCCCATCTATGCGAGCTTCGAGGCGGATGAGCAGATCGTCTCCGGCATCCTTGCCGAACTGCCCGAAGGCGTGAATGCCCGCAATTTCCTCGACCGCGTTCCGGTGCAGATGGATGTCGCCGGCCACCCGGACATCAAGGGCAAGCTCCAGCTCGTCGACAACAGCGTCGACCCCGAGAGCGGAACCATCCGGGTCCGCGCCGTGTTCGACAACGCCAATGGTGCGCTGATGCCGGGGCAGTTCGCCCGGCTGAGCTTGGGTCAGGCGAAGACGGAGGACGCCGTGCTGGTCCACGAACGGGCGATCGGCACCGATCAGAACAAGAAATATGTGATGGTCGTCAAGCCGGACAACACCACCGAATACCGCGAAATCACCGTCGGCATGAAATCCGATGGCCTGCGGGTGGTGACGTCAGGGCTGAAGGCTGAGGAACGCATCGTCGTCAACGGCCTGCAGCGCATCCGTCCCGGCACGCTCGTCGCACCCGAAATGGTCTCGATGAGCGCCAGCGCAATCCCTGCGCTGCAGGCTTCCATAGCACAATAAGCCGTTACCGGCACTTAAGAACAAGGGCGATCGCGCCATGAATATCTCCAGATTCTTTATCGATCGCCCGGTTTTCGCGGGTGTTCTATCTTTCCTCATCTTCCTCGGCGGCCTGATCGCCATGACGATCCTGCCGATCTCGGAATATCCGGACGTCGTGCCGCCGTCCGTCGTGGTGCGCGCCAACTATCCGGGCGCCAACCCGAAGGTCATCGCCGAAACGGTCGCAACGCCGCTGGAGGAATCGATCAACGGCGTCCAGGACATGCTCTATATGAGCAGCCAGGCGACCACCGACGGCCTGATGACGCTGACCGTCACCTTCAAGCTCGGCACCGATCCGGACCAGGCCCAGCAGCTCGTGCAGAACCGCGTCAGCCAGGCTGAGCCGCGCCTGCCGGAAGAGGTGCGCCGCCTCGGCGTCACCACCGTCAAGAGCTCGCCCGACCTGATGATGGTCGTGCACCTGACCTCGCCCGAGGGCCGCTACGACATGACCTATCTGCGCAATTACGCGCTGATCAACGTCAAGGACAGGCTCGCCCGGATCGATGGCGTCGGACAGGTGCAACTGTTCGGCTCGGGCGACTATTCGATGCGCATCTGGCTCGATCCGCAGAAGATGGCCGAGCTCGGCCTTTCGGCTTCCGACGTCGTCAACGAAATCCGCGCCCAGAACATCCAGGCCGCTGCCGGCGTCATCGGTTCCTCCCCCAATCTCGAAGGCGTCGATCTGCAGCTTTCCGTCAACGCGCAAGGGCGCCTGCAGAGCGAGGAAGAGTTCGGCGAAATCATCATCAAGACGAGTCCGACCGGCGCGATCACGCGATTGCGCGACGTTGCCCGCATAGAGCTCGGTTCAGCCGAATATTCGCTGCGCTCGCTGCTCAACAACAAGCAGGCCGTCGCCGTCCCCGTCTTCCAGGCCCCCGGATCGAACGCGATCGAGATCGCCGATCAGGTCCGCACGGTGATGAAGGAGATCAAGGCGACAATGCCGCAGGATGTCGACTACGAAATCGTCTACGACACGACGCAGTTCGTACGCGCCTCGATCGAGGCGGTCATTCACACGCTGCTCGAAGCCATCGCCCTCGTCGTCATCGTCGTCATCATCTTCCTGCAGACATGGCGCGCCTCGATCATCCCGCTGATCGCCGTTCCCGTGTCGATCGTCGGCACCTTTGCGATCATGCAGCTCTTCGGATTTTCGATTAATGCGCTCAGCCTGTTCGGGCTGGTGCTTGCCATTGGCATCGTCGTCGACGACGCGATCGTGGTCGTCGAAAACGTCGAGCGAAACATCGAAAACGGCCTTGCCCCCCGCGAAGCGACCTACCGGGCGATGTCCGAAGTCTCCGGCCCGATCATCGCAATCGCGCTGGTGCTGGTTGCCGTCTTCGTGCCGCTTGCCTTCATCTCCGGCCTCACCGGCCAGTTCTACAAGCAGTTCGCCCTGACGATCGCCATTTCAACCGTCATCTCGGCCTTCAACTCGCTCACCTTGTCGCCTGCCCTCGCCGCTTTGCTCCTGCGTGGACACGATGCGCCAAAGGACCGCCTGACCCGGATCATGGACTTCCTGTTCGGCTGGTTCTTCCGCGGTTTCAATGCCGTCTTTTCGCGCGGCTCGCGGGCTTATAGCACCGGCGTCAAGGGCGTAATCTCGCGAAAGACGCTGATGATGGGCGTCTATCTACTCCTCATCGGCGCGACCGTCTTCTTCTTCAAGGCCGTGCCGGGCGGCTTCGTGCCGCCGCAGGACAAGCAATATCTGGTCGGCTTCACGCAGCTGCCGGATGGCGCTTCGCTTGACCGGACGGAAGAGGTTATCCGCCGCATCAGCGACATCGCGCTCAAGGTGCCTGGCGTCGAAAACGCCATCGCCTTCCCCGGCCTGTCGATCAACGGCTTCACCAACTCATCCAACGCCGGCATCGTCTTCCTGTCGCTGAAACCGTTCGAGGAGCGTACGACACCGGATCTTTCGGCCGGCGCAATCGCCGGACGGCTGAACCAGGAGCTGAGCGTCATTCAAGACTCCTTCAGCGCCATCTTCCCACCGCCGCCCGTCCAGGGTCTCGGCGCGATCGGCGGCTTCAAGCTGCAATTGGAGGACAAGGCGGGGCTCGGATACGAGGCTCTTGATGCAGCCGTCAAGGGCTTCATGGCCAAGGCCTATACCGCACCCGAACTGGTCGGCCTGTTCTCGAGCTACCAGGTCAACGTTCCGCAGCTCTATGCCGACGTCGACCGCGCCAAGGCACGCCAGCTGAACGTGCCGCTGACGGAGATCTTCAATACATTGCAGATCTATCTCGGCTCGGTCTACGTCAACGACTTCAACAAGTTCGGCCGCACCTACTCCGTCCGCGTCCAGGCCGATGCAGCTTATCGCGCGCAGGCCGAGGACATCGGCAAGCTGCAGGTACGGTCGAATTCCGGCGAGATGATCCCGCTGTCGGCAGTGCTGAACGTCAGTTCCACCGCCGGCCCGGAGCGGGCCATGCGTTACAACGGCTTCCTCTCGGCCGATGTCAACGGCAACACGGCGCCCGGCTATTCTTCCGGCCAGGCGCGTGCCGCCGTCGAACGCATCGCGGCGGAAACCCTGCCGGCGGGCGTCAGCTTCGAATGGACGGAACTGACCTATCAGGAGATCATTGCCGGCAATACCGGCGTGCTGATCTTCCCGCTGTCGATCCTGCTCGTCTTCCTGGTGCTGGCGGCGCAGTACGAAAGCCTGTCCCTGCCGCTGTCGATCATCATGATCATTCCGATGGCGCTGCTCGCCGCCCTTGCCGGCGTCTGGCTGACGGCGGGCGACAACAACGTCTTCACCCAGATCGGCCTGATCGTGCTGGTCGGGCTATCGGCGAAGAACGCCATCCTGATCGTCGAGTTCGCGCGTGAACTGGAGTTCGAGGGAGCCAAACCCTTCGATGCGGTGATCAAGGCCAGCCGTCTTCGCCTGCGCCCGATCCTGATGACGTCGATGGCCTTCATCATGGGCGTGGTGCCGCTGGTAACCTCTACCGGCGCCGGCGCGGAAATGCGTCACGCCATGGGCGTCGCGGTGTTCTCCGGCATGATCGGGGTGACGCTGTTCGGCCTGTTCCTGACACCGGTCTTCTACGTCGTGGTCCGCGCGCTTTCCGGCAACAGGCCATTGAAGATAACCGGGGCGCACGTAGCTCCCACTGAGACGGCCACCGTGACGCCGTTGCACACACAGCCGCTCCTGCCTGGGCTGGAAGCGGCGGAATAAGGCCTCATTGGTCTCCACGTAAAAACGGCGCCGCAATCATGTGGCGCCGTTCCATTTTATAGATTCGGCTACGCCGGTTTAAAACTCTTCCCAGCTTTCCTGGGCCGGGGCCGCGTTTCCGGAAAAGGCCCTGATCACCTGCCCCGCCACCTTCCGCGCAGGCGAGGCGACCGGCCGGGAATGATGGCTAGCATCAACAGCGCGCGGCGATGAGCCCCGCTGTCCGACCTTGAACTGGCCCAGAAGAGCAAACAGCGCTTCCGCCTCACGCGCCAGACTATGGCTGGCGGCAGTTGATTGCTCTACCATCGCGGCGTTCTGCTGCGTGCCCTGATCCATCGCATTCACCGATTGGTTGATTTCCTTCAAACCCGTCGCCTGTTCCCGCGCGCCTTCGACAATGGCAACGACGTTGGCGTTGATTTCCTGAACCTGCTTGACGATTTGTTCGAGCGCTCTGCCGGTTTCGCCGACCAGTGAGACGCCGCTTTTCACCTGTTCGCCGGAGGCATTGATCAGTGCTTTGATTTCCTTGGCGGCCTTGGCAGAGCGCTGGGCAAGCTCACGCACTTCCTGTGCCACAACGGCAAAGCCCTTGCCCGCCTCGCCAGCGCGCGCCGCTTCCACGCCGGCATTGAGTGCCAGCAGGTTGGTCTGGAAGGCGATATCGTCAATGACGCCGATGATGTTGGAAATCTCGCGCGACGAATTCTCGATCTGCCCCATAGCCATGATGGCATTGCGAACCACTGCGCCGGACCGCTCCGCGTTTTCACGGGTGGCGGCAACAAGATTGCCGGCATCCTCGGCCCTGCGGCTGGAGTCGGCCACTGTCGTCGTGATCTCCTCCAGCGCTGCCGCGGTTTCTTCAACAGATGCGGCTTGCTGCTCCGTCCGCTTTGACAGATCGTCCGCCGCGGAGCGGATTTCCGTCGATCCAGCCGCAATGGCCTGAGCGTTGGCGCCGACCGATTGCATCGCCGAGCGGAGCTTGGCCACCGCGTCGTTGAAATCGTGCCGGACCTTTTCCATCGTCGGCACGAATGGCCTGTCGAGGCTTTGGGTGAGATCGCCGTCGGACAAGTCTTTCAGAGCCGTTGCGAGAGCGGCGACGGCCCCCATGCGCTTGGTCACATCGGTCGCGAACTTGACGACCTTGAAGACCTTTCCCTTGTCATCGACGATCGGGTTGTAGGCCGCCTGGATCCAAATTTCCTTGCCACCCTTGCCGAAGCGCAGGAACTCGTTGGCGCTGAATTCGCCGCGTCCGAGCCGTTCCCAGAATTGCCGGTATTCCTCGGTCTGCACATAGGCGGGATCGCAAAACATGCGGTGATGCTTGCCCTGGATTTCCGACAGCTGATAGCCAAGCGCACCGCAAAAATTCTCGTTCGCGGTAAGAATCTCCCCCGCCGGCGTGAATTCGATGACCGCCTGCGAGTGCGAAATCGCCTTCAGCTTGCCGGCATCTTCCGTTGCCTGCTGTTTGCCAGCAGTGATGTCAGTCGCCACCTTTACCACCTTGTAGGGTTTGCTACCCCGGAAGACAGGATTGTATGACGCCTCGATCCAGATTTCCTTGCCGCTCTTAGTGATGCGCTTGTACTGCCGCTTGTCAAATTCGCCGCGGCCGAGACGCGTCCAGAATTCGCGGTAGTCCGCGCTCACCACCTCCGCCGGATCGACGAAAATCCTGTGATGTTTGCCTTTGATCTCCGAAAGCTCGTAGCCCAGGGCCGCGCAGAAATTCGGGTTAGCATTGAGAATATTGCCTGTCAGATCGAATTCGATAATCGCCTGGGACTTATGCATCGCAGCGAGGATGGCTGCGAAATCACCACCAAAACGTGGGAAAAGCATGCTCATGAAACGCCTCCTTCGGCATCTGATCGGTTCCAGCGCCATTTGGGCGCGACGAAATGCTCATGCGTCGGCCGGTCAGAGCCCCGAATGTCGGTGTGTTCCAATCTTCTCTTGTGGCCGTGAAACCTGACTGCAGCGATCGCACCCGCACAGGACCACCCGCGACGCAATCAGGCTTCTGAAAAGCGACATGCCGGATATCCCGGCTTATGCATTCGCATCATGCCCGAGCGGTCACTCGGCTGCACGGATACAACTATTAGTGTTATTCCTAAAGGAACAATTAACGTTGTGGCGAAATTGAACGATCGGCATTCGCAAAGAGGAAAATTCCAGAACCCACAATTTTGAACTAGAGATCGCAACAGTTTCGCGATATCTACCTAAATATGGATCACAGGAACGATAACGGCCCAAAGAAATCTTCTTTTTTGGAAGATTTTTGCGTTTTCGTGCCGAAGAGCTTTTTACAGCGAGCGCAGAAAAACACAGCTTTTAATTGTATTCTTTTTCCGTCATGTTTTCGACCAAACGTGAACGAAGCCCCGGGCATAAAATGCGTTATAGACTAGGCGGACTGCATCACAGGTCCGCGGCAAGGCGGCCTTTCGCCCCTACCGCTGCGGGATCTGTGAAGGACCGGTGCTAGATCCGGCCTTCCCAATGGACAACGATTGCTTCCGGCAAAGAAAACAGCATTGTCCCAGTGGCGCTTCTGCTCGACCTGCTACTCAGCGTAGATCCCGTAGAGGATCGGCATCAAGCCCACCAGCGCCTCGAAACGCTTGAAGGACTTGTGCTCCGGAAGCGTCCAGCCGGTTTCGGCGAGCGCCGACAGGCGAGGGAACACCAGCCGGTCGAAGACGCCGCGATCAGTCATCGGCTCCGACCAGATGCAGCATTGCACACCGAGCAGATGCTTCTTCTGAGCGTCGCTCCAGCCTTCGACGGGATCGAACGTGTAGAGTTTTTCCGGATCCGACCAGCCGGCCCAGCTGGCGCCTGGCTCCGACCATGCCTGGCTGTTGGCCATGTCGAGGTAGTACACTTGGCCGGGGCAGACGACCATGTCGTACCCCTCGCCCGCAAGCGCCGCCGACGCTTCAACCGTACGCCAGCCGAAAAGCAGGCTCTTGGCCTTGTCGATGACGTTGCCATGCGCCGCTTCCTGCCAGCCGCCGGTGATGCAACCGCGCGAGGCAAGAAAGACCTGGACGCGCGCCAGAAACTCCGCCTGCAACACCGCAGCACCCGATCCGTCGATCTCGTCGGCACCGTGCGTATTGGTGATGACGTTCAGCCGCGCGGCGTGTGCCGCCGCCACGGCGTCGCCACTGATATCGCGCAGCCGCGCCAGCGCCTCCGGCGAGCCGGACCATGCGCCAAGCGGTACCTCGTCGGCGCCGATATGAATGATCCTCGACGGGAACAGCTCGATCAGTTCATCGAAGATCGTTTCGAGAACGCGATAGGTCTCTTCCAGGGCAGGATTGATGCAATTGTCCGGGAACCCCTGAACGGAATAGTAGCTGCCCGCCTCATTCGGATCGCGCAGGTCCGGGATGGCCTGCAGCATCGCGTAACAATGGCCAGGAACATCAATTTCCGGAACCACGTCGATGCCAAGACTCCGCGCCAGCGCCACGATCTCGCGGATCGCAGCCTTGCTGTAATAGCCGCCCGTCACCTGGGGGCCGGAACCCAACAGCGGCGGGATTTTCAGGCCATGACCGCGCCAGGCGCCGATCTGCGTCAGCGCGGGATAGGCGTCAATCTCGACGCGCCAGGCCTCGTCGTCGGACAGGTGCCAGTGGAACCGGTTGAGTTTGTTCCAGGCAAGGATCCGCAGAAAATGCTCGATCTCCGCCGTCGCGTAAAACTGCCGGGCGACATCCAGATGCACTCCACGCCAGCCAAGCGCCGGCTCATCGGCGATTTCGCCGGCGACCGGGAACAGGAAGGTTTCGGGGTGGAGCCGCGCGCCGCGCAAAATCTGTCCGAGCGTGATCAAGCCATAGAGCAGGCCGGTACGGGTGCTGCCCGAAACGGCAACGCCGGCAGCGGAAAACCGGACGCTGTATGCTTCCGGCGCAAAGCCGTCCGCTAACGACAGGGAAACCGGAAAGCCACCCTCGGCGACCGGCCGGACGATACCTTCGACGGGAAACAGGCACTCGGTTAGGGCTTCGAACGCCCGCACAGCCGCGTCGGCTTCGGCTCCCTCAGGCTTGAGATCGAGCCCGGCAGGAGGCGCCAGCCGGCCGGAGACGGAAACAGCACTCGGCCACGGCACGACGGAAACGGACACTGGGGCGACCTTCGGAACCCGATAGACGACGGCGCCACGTGTCAGGGCGGCATTGTCGCCCTTCGCCCGCGTCGGCGCAACGGATACCGGCGCCGTGTCGTTGTCCGACAGCACCACGTAGGCGGCATTGGCGCCATCGGTCCAGTGCTTCGGGTGGTAGCTCATCCCGCACGCCTTTATGGTCCAGCTCTCCCCAGGCTGGAGAACGAGGCCTTCCGGCGGCGCGAACTCGGCGTGGTTCGACAGCCGCTTCAGCAGCCTTCCACCCTCCACGGTCGCTTCCGGATCAATACGTGCCGGGCCGGAAACGCACAGCGTGAACCCTTCCAGCGGCTGATCAGTGTTGTTGGTCAGGCTGAGCGCGTAGGCCGGCTGCTCGTCCAGCCCCGCCGGTACCCAGACTGTTTCCAGCTGATATCTGCTTTTCGCTACAATCGTCATGATGTTCACCCCTGGGACAATGTCAGTCGGCGCTCTTGAGCAGGCCGGCATAGACGCCGGGCGCGGAATTCGGGATCGGCGTGGCGCCCACGGTGCGCTCGTAGAATGCGGATGGCCCGACATCGCCGATAATCGCGTAGCCGTAACCCATCGTCTTCAGGTCCAGAAGGCAGGCCAAAAGCAGCGCATGACCTATGCCCTCGCCGCGCGCCGCCTCATCGACGCCCGTCGGCCCGAAGAACCCGCGAGCGATCGATTCATGGCAGGCAAAACCAATGAGCTTTTCAGCCCGGGTCGCGAGAAAGCAGGTGGGCGGCTGGCGGGCAAAGGCGACGGTGGTCTCGCTCGCCCAGCCGGAGCCGAACTTTTCCCGCACCCAGCCGGTCACTAGTTCGAGTTCCGGCGCAAGTGCCCGCCGGATGGTGACGCCCGCCTTTTCCATTCGCGCGTCGAGACCGGAAACCGGCTTAACCACCGAGAGGTTGACCAGATAGTCCATGTTGAACCTTTTGCGATCACGCTTGGCATAGGCCAAGAACACAGGCCGATGCTCTACATTAAGTCAAATAGCTTGACTTAATGTAGAGGGGAAAACAAAGGCCCGTCAACTCACCTTTGGCGGGCTGGCCAAACCACAACAGCCTAAATTTTTTAGGTGCAGAAAAGCAACCGGCGCCGGAGGGCGCCGAAAGTCAGTAAGGATCGCGGCTTCCGCCTTCCCTGTATGATCAGATGATGGAGCTGTCGACGATCACCAGCGGTTTCCCCTGCGAGCAGGCTTCGAGCCGCGCCTCGACCCGGTAGATGTCGCGCAGCATCGCCTGCGTTATGACATCGGCCGTCGGACCGCTCGCGGCCATTTTACCGTCGGCGATGACGATGGTGTTGTCGCAATAGCGGAGCGCATGATTGAGATCGTGCAGCGCAATCAGCACCGCCATGCCCGATCGGGATGCCAGTGCCTTCATGAAACCCAGCACTTCGATCTGCCGGAAAAGGTCGAGAGCCGAGGTCGGTTCGTCCATCAGAAGAACCTCGGGCTTGCGCACGAGCGCCTGGGCGATCGACACCAGTTGGCGCTGCCCGCCGGAGAGCTCGCCGAGCCCGCGAAAGCCGAGATCGTCGATCCGGAGTGCCTGCAGAACGTGGTCGATGTCCGTCAGATCCCGGTCGTGAACCTTCCAGCCGGTTCCCTGCTTGGCTGCCAGCAAAATCGATTCGTAGACCGTCAGGACCGCATTGGCACCGGTGTCCTGCGGCATGTAGCAGATCGTTTCCGGACCCTTGTCGGTATCGCTGAGATACACAGTCCCCGGCCCGGAGGTGAGGCCTGCGATACGCTTGAAAAGAGTGGATTTGCCGGCGGCGTTGGGCCCGATCACGGCGGTGATGACGCCACCGGCGAGCACGCCGGTATCGACGCCGGACAAAACGACGTGCTTGCCGTATTTGGCGCCAAGGCCTTCGAGTGCCAGACTTACCACGACCGCCTCCGATTGCTGAAGATGAGCACAAAGAAGAAGGGAACACCGACTAGTGCTGTGATGACGCCGATCGGCAGAATGGCACCGGGAATGATCGTCTTCGACACGACCGAGGTCGCAGATAACAGCAGCGCACCGCAAACAAGCGAGGCCGGAAGAAAGAAACGCTGATCCTCACCGACCAGCATGCGCGCAATATGCGGCCCGACCAGACCGATGAATCCGATTGTACCGACGAAGGAAACCGGGATCGCGGCGAGAAGGCTGACCAGCATCATGGTTTCGAGGCGAAGCGCGCGCACATTGATCCCGAAGCTCGCCGCCTTGTCGTCGCCGAGCCGCAGCGCCGTCAGCGCCCAGGCGCGGTGGGCAAACAGCGGAACGGCGAAGACGAGTATAGCCCCGGTCACCCAGACCTTGACCCAGGTCGCCTTGGTGAGACTGCCCATGGTCCAGAAGACGACGGCAGCCAATGCCTGCTCGGAGGCGAGATATTCAAGCAGCGAGAGCAGGGCATTGAAGGTGAAGACAAGTGCGATGCCGAGAAGAACGATGGTCTCGACAGTGACGCCACGCATGGTTGAGGCGAAATGAATGAACAGCGCCGCGACCATCGCCATCAGCAAGGCGTTGATCGGCACCATGTAGTGGACGGCGACCGGGAAGATCGCGACCCCCCCGACAAGCCCCAGCGCCGCGCCGAAACTCGCCGCGGCGGAGATGCCGAGCGTGAACGGGCTTGCCAACGGATTGGCAAGGATCGTCTGCATCTGCGCGCCGGCGACCGAAAGCGAAGCACCGACCGTGACTGCCATCAGCGCGATCGGCATCCGGATATCCCAGATGACGACGCGCAACTGATCATCGACCGATGCAGGCTGAAACAATGCCCTCAGAACATCCGAAAGCGTGTAATTTGCCGGCCCGAGCGCCATATCCACTGCGACGCTGACGAACAGCGCCGCGACAAGACACAGGATCAGGACAATACGGCGGAAGGCAAGGGCGCGGTAGCGTCCGCCGCCAGCATCTTCAATGGGGTGCGCAATCGCCAACGTCATCACATGTCACCCGCTTCAAGAGAGACGAAATAGCCCGTGCGATAGGCAACCGGCAGGAACTTTTCGTGGAAGTCCCTGAAGGTTTCCTCCGCGTCGAGGTCGGCGAAAAGCTGCGGATGGAACCACTTGGCGAATTGCTGGATCGCGACAAAGTCATAAGGGTTGCCGTAGAACTGGTGCCAGACGGCGTGGACCTGGTGCTGCTTCACCGCCTTCAGGCCTGGAAAAGCGGCCCGTTGCATGAGATCCGCAAGCCTCGCGCGCGCCGCCTTTGGATCGGCCCCCGGTCCGACATTGACGAACTGGTTGATGTCGGATTCGGCTGCCCAGTTGGCCCCGGTCAAGATCACATGATCCGGGTTTGCCACAACGAGCTGTTCCGGGTTGAGATCGCCGAATGTACCCGTGATCACGTCGGAACCGATATTATGCCCGCCGCCGAGCTCGACCATCCGGCCGAAATTGACCGGCCCGAATGTGCGGCAGCAGGCGACATCGCCGGAAATGCCCGGCGAGCGCTCGATGAACACTTTCGGATACGCGGGCTTTGCCTCGGCAAGCCGGCCCGTCACCCGCGCGATCTGCGCACGGCGATAGTCGGTCAGTTCCTTGGCCTTCTCCTCGGCACCGAAAATTTCGCCGAGCAGGGCAATGCTGCCTTCGGTGTTCTTCTCCGGATCAACCCGGAAATCGAGATAGACGACGGCGATACCGGCGGCTGCGGCCTTCTCGAGGAGTGATGCCTCCTCGGCCGCCTTCACCGATTCCAGATTGAGCGTCAGCACGTCCGGCTTGAGCGCGATGGCCGCTTCCAGATCGAATGTGCCGTTGCCGACATAGCCGAAGCGCGGCAGTTTTTCGATGTCAGGAAAGCGCTCGCGATAGCTGACATAGGTGTCGGCGTCCTTCTTCACCAGATCGTCACGCCAGCCGACGATCGTTTCGAAGGCCTTGTCGCTTTTCAGCGCCGCAATCACATGGACTTGCCGGGCCTCGCCGAGGAGGACACGCTTGGCCGGCAGATCGAGCTCCACCTTGCGGCCAGTTACGTCGGTGATGACGGTTTTCTCGGCCACGGCCGGTTCCGCAGCAAGGCCGATGAGGCCGGTGAGCGCCAGCAGCGCGATCGTCAGCGTCTTCATTGTCTTGGTCCTTCGACAGCAGTTCGACCAAATGCAATCGGGGCGGAAAGCCCGCCCCGTGCCGGTCCGTCCTTCGGATCAGCCCGCAACCGCGAGCGAGGCGAAATAGCCGGGCTTGTAGTCGACAGGCAGGAAGCGCTCGTGCAGTTCCTTGAAGGTGGCGTCCGGATCGAGATCCTTGAACAGTTCCGGATGCAGCCACTTGGCGATCTGCTGCACGGCGACGAACTGATAGGGATTGTTGTAGAACTGGTGCCAGATGGCGTGGACATTGCCGTCCTTGACCGCCTTCACGCCGGTGAACGCAGGGCGCTGCATCAGGTTGGCAAGCTTGCGGACCGATTCCTTCGGATCCGCGCCCGGGCCGACGCCGACCCAGTTGCCGCCGGGAACATAGAGCTCCCAGTTGGCGCCGGTGACGATGATCTGGTCCGGGTTGGAGGCGATGATCTGCTCGGGATTGACCGTGCCGAACGTGCCGGGAATGATGTCCTTGGCCATGTTGGCACCGCCGGCGAGTTCAACCATCTTGCCGAAATTCTCATTGCCGAACGACATGCAGCAATCGTCGGAATAGCCGCCTGCACGTTCCATGAACACCAGCGGCTTCTTCGCATCGGCCTTCGCCAGCACGTCGGTGACGCGGGCAATCTGCTCTGCCCGGAACGAGATGAATTCCTCTGCCTTCTCCTGCTTGCCGAACAGCGTGCCGATGACGCGCATGCTGGCCTCGGTGTTTTCCATGGGCTTTTCGCGGAAATCGACATAGACGAGCGGGATGCCGACCTTGCCGAGCTTTTCGATATAGCCGGCTTCTTCGGTCGCGGTCTTGGCATCGATGTTCATGATAATGACGTCGGGCTTCAGAGCGACGGCCTGCTCGATGTCGAATGTGCCGTCCTTCATGCCGCCGAAGGTCGGCAGCTTGTCCATTTCCGGAAACTTGGCGAGATATTCATTGTAGCCGTCGAGGTCGGCCTTCTTGAAATCGTCACGCCAACCGACGACCCGCTTGAACGGCGCGTCCGTGTCGAGCGCGGCAACGAAATAGATCTGCCGGCCTTCGCCGAGAATGACGTGCTCGACCGGGACGCTGATTTCGACATCGCGGCCAGTCACATCCTTGATGGTGACTTTCTCACCGGCAAAGGACGAGCCGGAAAAAAGCGCGCAGAAACCCACGGCGGCCAAGGCCACCCTACCGAACAAATTCATTGTCATCACTCCATCGGGGAAACTGGGGCGCTTTTAGTATTTCATGATATTGACAGTCAAGTTTTATCTTTTAGAAGGATTCCAGGAAGTTACTTAACCTGCACGGCGCAATCCGGGACCTGACGATGAGCAATACCGAAAGACTGACGAACTATGACCTGCGCGCCGAGATCAAGGCATACTGGTCCGAACGGGCCGCCACCTTCGACCAGTCGCCCGGCCACGAAATATTTTCGGAGGATGAACGGGCCGCCTGGCACCAGCTGCTCCTCCGGCACCTGAGCTCCGGCGACGGGCGGGCCGCACTCGATCTTGCCAGCGGCACCGGTGTCATTTCGCATCTGATGGACGATCTCGGCTTTCGGGTAACGGGAATGGACTGGGCGGAGCCCATGATGGAGCGCGCCCACGCCAAGGCAAAGACCCGCAAGCGCAGCATCAGCTTTCGGCTGGGCGATGCCGAGAACACGATGGAGCCAGACAACGCCTATGACGTGATCGTCAACCGGCATCTCGTCTGGACCCTGGTCGATCCGAAGGCGGCATTCGCCGAATGGCTGCGCGTGCTGAAACCGGGCGGAACACTGCTGATCATCGACGGCGATTTTGTCAGTTCGACACCGCTCGAGCGGCTTCTCTCCAAGCTTGCCGTATTCGGCCAGCGCCTTGGCATCCTGAAGAGCGATACGGTACAAGCGTCGGCGGCAATGATGGATACGCATCGCAGCATTCTTTCGCGCGTCTATTTCTCGCAAGGTGCACGCGCGGAGGCGGTCGCCGATCTCCTTCGGCAGAGCGGCTTCGACACTGTGACCATCGACACCGATCTGGCCGGGATTCATCGCGCCCAGGCAAAACATTGGAACCTTTTCAAAGGCTTGGCCAGAGGGATTCAGCACCGCTACGCGATCAGGGCGACGAAGGCTGGCTGAACGACGCTTTCCGCACGATGAAAAGGCTTCACACTCCGCCCGGCATTGTCGGTACGGATTATATGCGAATGCGCCGGATCATCGCGACATGTGAACAAAGACACGCAAGGAATACGACAACAAGCAGCACCGTCCCGAGCAGTGAATCGGTTATCTGGAGCATCGACCAATCACCGCGCAGCACCTGCGGCAGCGAAAAGCCGAAAAGACCGGCTTGCGCGTTTGCTACCCGGACCATGGCAAGCGCAGTTACGATGAGCGCGACATGCGCATGAATGAAACCCGTCGTCGGGTATCGTTCTGGGTGTCTCGCAAGGTAGATGCCGAAAAGCGCTGCAAGCGTTAGTATCGTCAAAGCACTCCAGAATGCGACGCCGGGAACGGCCAGAAGCAGATAGATGGTTTCACGCATGACCGGAAGTATCGTCATATGGAGCCACCATGCCCATGCGCTTGAGGGATAATTCGTGAGCAGAATCATGCTGATGAGAAAGATCGCCGCCAACGCGTAGACGGCTGATGGACCCAGTCGGATAAGTGTCAGAACCGGGTTTCGCATCTGCTTCGCTTCCTCTCGCCCAAGCCGCAGCCATACCAATCGAGACAATGTATAAGATGACGCTTAACTGTGGATTACCAGACCGGCACCACGTGGATCACGGCCAAGTATCGCACAAGCCTGCTACACTCTCGAAAAAAATAACGTTTCACCTCAAAAAGATCGCCGTGCGGTAGAGCAATGTTGCAAGAGTGACACTATACAAGCGTGACATGTGTCTCTTTAATGCGACTCAGTCGGTCAATTCTTTCTTTGTTAGCATTTTTTCATCAGGATTTTCCGTGAGAGCCTGCTTATGCACCGCTAACATATCTGAAAGTTGGGGGAATGAATGGTAGCGTTTCAGATTAGATCAAGGATCAGATGCCTTGCGATAGTGCTCGCCGGCTTCGCGACATTGGCCGGATGCCAGTCTTCAAGTCTCGAAGACATGTCCGCGTTTGGCGATAGCGCGAAGACTGTCGAAGACGACTCGGCTGTGGCCTTCTACAAGGACGACGAGTTGATCACCACGGGGAAGCTCCAGTTCAAGGAAAAGAACTACGGAAAGTCGTACGCAATTTACAAACGTGCAGTTTCAGTCTTTCCCCAAGATCCGGCGGCATGGCTGGGCTTTGCGGCATCGTCGGATATGATCGGCCGGTTTGACACCTCCGACCGCGCTTATGTGCAGCTCGCACGGATGATTGGCAACACGCCCGTCTATTACAACAATATCGGATACTCCCATCTCTTGCGCGGTGACTTGCCCAAGGCCAGGCGTTATTTCCTGAAAGCCTACGAACTCGATCCCACCAACGAGACGACTGCCCGAAATCTTGAATTGATGAAGAACAGCGTCAATGTCGCGCAGCGATAGAAACGCTTGACGCTCGAAGATGTCTTGATGCGTGGTCGGCGCGGCGAAGGGGAGTCCGCGCCGCGGCTCCACCGTGGCGGACACGTCGAAAAATGCGCCCCGTAGAAAGCGCATTGCGAACTCGGCTATTATGCGGGGATAAAAATCGCGCAGCGAAAGGCGTTGCAGTTCACCTATTGCGCCCGAAAAGACGCACAGCGCCGTGCCGCAAATCCGGCGACTATTGCACTTTCCGCAGAATCAGTTTGCCTTCCGGCGAGACCGATCGTTCATAACGCGGCAAGTCAGAGGCTGAAACGCCCTGGGCGTCGATCGAGGCCAGGCTGTCGTTCGCAATCCCGCGACCAACCGATACCGCACCAAAGGAGGGCTCGATATGCTGCGTCACCTCCTTACCGGGTGCGCTCAAGATCTGTGCGCCGCCGGAGGCGAACAGGCCAGAACGCATTCGGCCATCCAGGTCCGCCACGTCTTTCTGCAGGCTCTCTACATGTTGCCGAACGATCGCCACGTCGTCGGCCTTTGCACCTTTGGCGATATTTTGCGCCTGCTTGTCGATCTGCGCCTTCAGGCCATCGATCGACAGCTTGAGTGAGGCAAGCGTCTCGCTGCTTTCACGCACATCGGCGGCATTCTTCGCCGTGTAGAGCAGAATCCCCGCATTCAACGGTAGAAGCATCAGTGCCATCGCGATGAACGGAGCGCCTTTCGAACGCGGCGGCTCTTTGGCTGTTTGCTCGCAGCGCGGCCTTGGGCCATCAGATTCGACATCGACATTTGCAATGCTGGTCATCGACGTTTCTCCCCGCGAGCCGGACCATGGCCCTCCCAGTAAATGCCACACCATTATTTCACGCATTCCTTAATACACGCCTATTCCGCTGCCATGATAGTGTCCCATCGGACCTCCCTAATCCAACGTGAACACCCCGTCCCACGCCCGTTCCAACATCTCCAGCGATGCAATCTTGGGCATTGCATTAAATTCGCAATAGGCCCCGATGAAATCTAACAGGTACTTAGGATGATAGCAGGACGCCGGCAAGTTGCAATTGTACTTGCGATCGTAGAACAATTCCAAATCACGATGATCTGTTTCAACCGAAACGTTGCCCGCATATGACCGGAATATCCGGATATAGTCGTCCCGAGACGGGTTATTCACATATATTTTGTACTTGAGACGCCGCAGACCCGCCTCATCGGAGAGATCCGTTGGGGCGATATTGGTCGAGAAGACGACAAGTTCATCAAATGGAACCCTGAACTTCCTCCCCGTATGCAGCGTGAGGAAGTCATATCCGCGTTCGAGCGGCACGATCCAACGGTTGATGAGCGCCTGTGGCGCGACTTGCTGGCGACCGAAGTCGTCGATGATGAAGACGCCGCCTGACGCCTTGAGATGCATAGGCGCTTCGTAGACCGAGCCCTCGCTGAAGGTCAGGTCGAGCAAATCGAGCGTCAGTTCCCCGCCCGTCTTGATGACCGGCCGACGGCATTCGATCCATCGTTGATCCATTTTCGGATAAGGCTTTTGCGTCGCCACGACGGCAGGCCGATGCACAGCCTCGTCATAGAAGCTGATCACGTGGCCGCTGACTTCGATGGCGTAGGGCACCCAGATCGACTGAAGAAACAGTCGTGAACTCCGCTCCGCAATGCTTGTCTTGCCGTTGCCAGGCGGCCCATAGAGCAGAATGGAAAGCCCAGAATTCATTGCCGGGCCGAGTTTCTCGATCAAGGATTGCGACAACACCAGCCCTTCGAGGCTCTCGATCAAACGCGCATGCGTTACGCGCTCGTCATGGATGGACTGCAATCCGATCTGTCGGCAGAAGGCATCCAGGGACACCGGGGCCGGCCCAATATATTGTGATTGCCGTAACGCCGCATGCGCATATTCCAGACCCTTGGTCGAAAGCGCGTAGCGAATGTCGGACTTGACGTCCTCTCCTGCAAGCCCGCGCGCCTCGAGGAAGGCAAGCTTCACCAGTTCCTTGATCAGGACATTTATCAGCACTTTCGGCAGCTTCATCCGGCCGGCCAGATGCGATGCCGTTACAGTATCCTGTTCAGTCGCGCATTTTGCCGCCAAGCGTAACATGAACGACAATTCAAGCCCGGTCTCCTCAAGGCTTGTCGGCGCCAGCGGCATGCGCGGATCGAGCGCCAGGGCGACGTCTTCACGATGTTGATCCAAGGAATACTGCATGTAAGCCTCGCTGTTTCCTATCCACCGGGTGTCATGCCGATGAGAAGTGTGACGACACGGATGACAATGGGTACGAGCACGATGATCAGGCTGACCGGAAACAGGAAGCCCCCGAGCGGCAACAACATTTTGATCGGTAGCGCATTGGCTTTCTCCTCGGCCCGCACGATGCGAAGATCGCGCATTTCCTTGCTGTAGACCCGCAGTGTCTGGGTGACGCTCGTGCCCAGTTCCTCAGACTGCCGGAACAGGACGGCAAGCGCCCGGGCCTCGTCTATCCGCAATCGGGTCGCAAGATTGGTCAATGCCTCCCGCAGGCGACGCCCACCGCGTACTTCCAGCATCATGATCGAAAGATGCAGGCCGAAATCCTGCCGTTTGCTGACGAATTCCCGGGCGACGCGGTTTGCCGCCGCCTCGATGCTCATGCCGGCATCCAGGCAGACGATCAACATGTCCATGAAATCGGGAAAGAGACGCCGGTACTCCCGCTCCTTGGCTTGGCCGCGCCGGTCGATATAGATGTTGACCAAAATGAAGGTGATGCCAGCGGCAATCATCGCGACGAACAGGGCCGACAGCCGTGACATCTCGGGAAAGTAACGATCGATGGTCCAGACGGTTGCGACCAGCACCGCAAGGCATGTGAGTGCGCGGATCATCTGGAACGTCGTTACCGCGCTTGCACTGAAATATCCGGCGCGAATCAGGCGGTTCTGCGTCGAGTTGGCATTCGTGTCGCGCCGGGTGATCTCGAAATAGCGGCGGATCAGACGATTCTCCGCCTCGCCGAGGTCGGCAATTGCCGTATCGCTAAAATGGGGTTCGTCGCCGCTCGCCTTCGCCGCCGTTTCCGACACCCGGACACCGACCGCGCGCCGCCGGAAAACAAGTTCCGACGCGGTGGCGGAAAAGATCAGCACCGAAAAAAACACGACGAGGTATATTCCATACTCACCGAACATTGTAGCCTCAGTATTCGAAGTTAACCATCTTGTAGAGAATGATATTTCCGACGGCCATTACACACAGCAACACGGTAACGACGGTCGGTCCATAACCGCTTTCCCAAACCGGGTCGAAGTAGGTCGGCGAAAGCGTCTTGATCATTCCGTAAAGAAGGAATGGATAGAGCGACATGAATATCGCCGTGATCCGTCCCTCCGAGGAAATCGACTTGACCTTCGCCTTCAGCATGAACCGGTCGCGCAGTGTCTTCGAGAGATTTTGCAGGATTTCGACGAGGTTACCGCCGGTTCCGGCCTGGACGCTCAGGGATATCGCGAGCAGGTTCAGGTCTTCCACGCCGACGCGGTCTGCAAGGTTGACGAGTGCATCGTCCAGCACCACGCCATAGGTCAGCTCGTCCGATAGCAGACCGAATTCGGAGCCGATCGGATCGGGCATTTCGCGTGCGACAAGAGCAATCGCCGCAGGCAGCGGATGCCCGGCCGCGAGGCTGCGAACGGCAACATCAAGCGCTTCGGGGAGTTTCTGAGTAAATCTGCGCATCCGGGTCGCGCGGACCCGCCAGACGACGACGACGGGAATGAGAAAGCAGACCGCCACAAAGATCGGAATCCGGATCAGATGGCTCGGCACCAAAAACTGAACGACCAGCCAGACGACCAGTGCACCGGCTATTGCGTAGAGCACAAATCGCTTTGCATCGAACTTGATCCCCGACTGCGCATAGAACCGCCGGAGCCGCTGCATCAGCGGCAGCGACCGCCAGTTTTCATCAAAACCGCGCTCTTTCAGCATGTCGCGGTAGGTCTTGCGGCGATCGACGCTTTCGTCGAGCAGGCTTAAACGATGGTTCACTGCGCTGTGGCGTTCGGATGTCCTGAAGTAGCTGCGCAACACCGCTTCGGCAGAAATCAGCGCCGCGATGAAGACAGCGCCATAGACAAGGAGCAAGGTCAGAGACATCAGCTAGCCCGCCCTGTTTGCAAAAGTGTCCCCGGATCGAAGATCGCTGCCGGGACGATGATCCCCAGTTCCGCGAATTCTTCGACGAACCGGGGGCGAAGGCCGGTAGCGCGGAATTCCCCGCGGATGCGGCCATCGTCACCTGTGCCGGTTTTCTTGAATTTCATGATCTCCTGCATCTGGACAACTTCCCCTTCCATGCCGGTGATTTCGGAAATCGAGACGACCTTGCGTGTGCCGTCGCTGAGGCGCTGAACCTGGACGATGAGCGTGATCGCAGACGCTATTTGTGAACGGACGCTGAGCTGGGACATCGGCATGCCGGCCATGCCGACCATCTGCTCGAGGCGGCCCACGGCATCGCGCGGGGTGTTGGCATGAATGGTCGTCATCGATCCCTCATGCCCTGTATTCATCGCCTGCAGCATGTCGAAGGCCTCCTCGCCGCGCACTTCGCCGACGATGATGCGATCCGGACGCATGCGCAGCGCGTTCTTGAGGAGTTCGCGCTGACGAATCTCGTTGCGGCCGTCAAGCGTCGGCGGCCGGGTTTCCAGCCGCCCGACATGCGGCTGCTGCAGCTGAAGTTCGGCCGCGTCCTCAATCGTGATCAGACGCTCCTTCTCTGAGATCTGCGACGACAGGGCATTGAGCAAGGTCGTCTTGCCTGAGCCGGTGCCGCCCGAGATGATCATCGACACCTTGCCTTTGACCGCGGCGCTCAGCAGGATGCGCATCGCATTGGCCATGGCGCCGTATTCGACCAGGCGCTCCAGCGTCAGCGGCGAACGCGTGAATTTGCGGATCGAAACGAGTGGCCCGTCGACCGAGATCGGCCTGATGGCGACGTTGACGCGCGACCCATCCTTGAGGCGGGCATCGACCAGGGGCGTCGACTCATCGACGCGGCGCCCGACGGCGGAGACGATCTTGTTGATCACGCGCAGCAGATGGTCCTCGTCCTTGAAGCGGACCGCCGTGCTCTCGAGCTTGCCACCTCGCTCCACATAGACGCTGTTGTGACCGTTGATCAGGATATCGGCGATCGTATCGTCGGTCAGCAACGGCTCGATCGGTCCGAGCCCGAGCATCTCGTCGGTGATGTCATGGATCAGGTCATTGATTTCCTTGGCATTGAGCGGGAAATTGTTCTGCCGGATATAGTCCTTGACCAACGGCCGGATCTCGGTGGCAATCTCTTCATTGTCGAGCATGTCGAGAATGCCGAGATTGATGCGGTCCAAAAGATAGCGATGCAGATTGACCCGCTCGGCCACCATATCCCGGCCGAGCGCTGGTTCCTCTCCCGCCGTTACAGGCCCACCGACAGGCTGCAGCAGCGGCAGGGACGCCTTCTCTGCTGCCTTCGTGGAGAGATCGGCAATCTCCGATTGCGCTTCGCCTTCGGTCTGCCTCTGCTTGTAAAAACGTCCGATGAACCCGTTCGTCATCAGCTTCCCCCTGTTCGACTATTTCACAATCACTGTCGCTCCGACTTTCACCCGGCTATAGAGATCGATGACGTCGGCATTACTCATGCGGAAACACCCCGAGGAGGCGAATCCGCCGACCGTCGACTGATCGTTGGTTCCATGAATGCGATAGAGCGTGTCGGCATTTCCCCGGTAGAGGTAGATCCCGCGCGCGCCGAGCGGATTGAACGGGCCGGCAGGCACAAGTTCCGGCAGGTCCGGTGCACGCGCCTTCATCTCCGCCGGTGGCCGCCAATCTGGCCATTCGGCCTTGTGACCGACCTTGACGACGCCGCTCCAGCGGAAGCCGTCGCGACCGACGCCGATCCGATAACGGATCGCGCGGTTGCCGGAGACGACAAGATCGAGCGTCCGGTCCTTGCTGACGATGACGATCGTGCCGGCCGGATAGTTTTTTTCGGTGGTCACCATGACGCCCGTCGTTGGCCCCAGGTTTCGCGGCACCAGCCCGCTCGCCAACGTCTGTGTCGCAGAGGCTGCGAGCCAGAAAGACGCCGCGACCAGGATACCCCGCATCACTCGGCGGCATGCTGCCGCCCCCTTGCTGCGCCGCGCCTCTGGCCCGTTGCTGCCGTTGCGCGACTTCATTTGACGAGCGCTCCCAGCTTGCTGACGGAGCCGCAAAAACGTGAACGGGCGTTTACCTCGAACGGCAAGACGCCGCGGTTCACCGCCTCGCTCAGCGTGTCCCAGTCATCGGCAATGATATGCGCGCGCGTATCCTTGAATATCTTGTCTGCCTGCTGGCGGCGTACACCAAGGCTGAAGAACTTCGTGCGGTATTTGTTGATGACGATAAAGATCTGGTCCGAATTGCCGCGCAACCGCACCAGATTGAGAAACAGATCCTTGGCCTCGTGAAGGGCGGGGATCGTCATCTCGGTGACAATGCAGATGCTGTTGGCAGATTCCAGCACATCTTCTTTCCACGGCGTGTTGTAATACGGGATATCGAGGACCGTGTGATCGCTTTCGAAGGCCGCGACATCCAGCATCCGCAGGACAAGTTCCGCGCCCTTGGGTGTCAAAAGGACCGACGGTTGCTTGAAAGAGAGCAGTGAAAAACCGCCCGGATGGCGTTTGCGCACGAGATCGATAAATTCGAGGTCGACGCGCGACGGATTGGCGATGATAGGCTTCAGATCGTAATCATTGACAAGGTTGAGATAGTAGCCAAGCGACCCGGACGAGAAATCCATGTCGAACAGATCGACGCGCGGCGAGGAATTTTTCGTCGGCTGGGCCAGCACGTGCGCGAGCGAGGACGCAATTACACTGGCGCCCGCGCCGCCAACGGCCGAGACGACCGCGTGGACCCGGCTTTCGCTGGCGCCAGCGGTCGGCGCGTGGGTCGAGATCATGTCGATCAGCGAGCGGCGTTCGAGCGGCTTTTTTAGCCAGTCGTTGCCGTTCAAGCGGAACAGCAGCCGCAACATGTCATCGGGCAGATCCTCGGAGACGACCACCAACGGCGTATTTCGATGGGCGTTGCGGAAGGTAAACAATTCCGGACGGGTCAGCATCTCCCCGTTGTCGACATCGAGCACGATCAGATTGAACTGCGCCAGGTCGGCCCGTCCTGCATCTCGAAGCGCCGCCAGCGCCATGTGGCGCACGTCGTAGCGCGACAGCGAACCGAACGTATCGAGCATCAAACTCGCAGCCGCCGCATCATCGGAAAGCACAAGGATTTTGGTGGATGCTACAAAATTCATATGAGCTGTCATCTCGCTTTACCACGCAATATTATGAGTTCAGCATTATGGGTTTAGCAGGTGGAACATGTCTTCAAGTCTTCGGTCGTAATCGTCACCGGATGGGCAGGAATGGTGACGTCATCAAGCCCGAGCAGTGCACCAAGAATAGGAAGATCAAATGTAATATCGCGGACTTCCAGCCGCATGGTCAGCACCGGCCCATCCGGCCGGCCCCAATAGCCAAGACCCGAGCGCTGATACGTGACCACCAGGTTCTCCGGCTGGATGCGCCAGTTGAGGTCGCAAATGCCCGGTCGCGGGTCGCCAGCAGCACCGCAGGCACCGTCGCTTCCCTGGACAATCCGGCTCAACGCGGCCGCATCGCAGGGGGAACCAGAACCACCGCAACTCAGGGATATCGTCGAGTCGTTCGGCGTCGCGTCGCCATTGTTCAACGGATCGTCAGCGTCGGTCGGGAAGGCATCAGTGAAGTCGTCGAGATCGACCAGCGGATCGGATACGGCCGCCAGACGCGCGCCATATTGAAGGGCCTTCACCGTCTGGTTCCACTGCGACATGGCGTAGCCGAACTCGATGAAAGCGGCGAACATGAGAAGGACGATCGGGATCGTGATCAGCCCTTCAGACAAGGCTATTCCGCGGTCATCCCGCCAGAAGGAAAAGAGCGATCGAAGGCCTACCATCCCATATACCTCTCTTCATGCGAGGCATTGATGGAGATCGAATTGACCCCGACCCAGGCAAACAGCAACGACGTCTGATAGAGATGCGCGGTCTGCACGGTGATCGTGCCATCCGCATTGACGGGGGTAACCGTGATGTCGGCAAGGTTCGGTCCCCAGTTGCGCACCCGCAGCGCAGCGCCGGCGGCCGGGCTCTGGGTTCCGTAGAAGGCAATCATTTTCGCCGTCGCGATTGAACAGCTCGACGTGTAGGTCGGCGTGGTTGGCCTGCAGCGCGACAGATAGCGCCCGGCATCCCTGAGACCCGCATCGATCTGCATCCGCTGCCAGAAAACATTGCCGAATTCGAGGATGCCGGCGGCGAACAGCGTCACGAAGGGCACGGCCAGCAGCGCCTCGGCAAGCACGGCGCCCTCCTGCCGCGACCAGAAGCCGAAACAGAACCGGCGGAGAATGAAGTTTCGCAGCGTCATCATCTGACCAGCTCCGCTTCTTCCCGCAGGAATTCCTCGAGCGTACCGCGGCCGCCCTGGCCGGTGATGTCGATCACCTCGAGCGACAGATAGCGCTCACTGCCGGCCTTGATCGCCGGTTTGGTCATGAATAGGCGCGCGAAGGCAACCGCCTGCGTCTGCTTGTGGCCGTTCAGATGGCCGATCGAGGCCTCGTAACCGCAATTGACGATCGCGGCGAAGATTTCGCGGCGATCGCCATACTCGCTCGCCGTATAGTTCGAAAGAGCGGGTCCGGAATAGCACTGGCCGCCGCCTGTCGTCGGATTGCCGATCTCGCCGTTCGCCGAGGCATGGTTGAGTAGTGCCGGGGTGTTAAGCTCGTAGCGGTAGACATCGTAGGCGGAGGGCCGGCTCGGTGTTCCGGTGGCTGTCGGCGGATAGCTGGAGTGGTTGCTGAGGATGGCGCTGACCGACGGCGCCGTGCCGCCCTGTGCGACGCTCCAGTAGTTTGCGTAATTCCAATTGTTGCTGGTGCTGATCTTGCCGCCGCCAAGCGCGGTCATGGTTGCGCCATAACCCAATGGCACCGCCTTGGTGACATCGCCGACCGCGCTGCCGACCATCACCGGGTCATAGGCTTTACAGGCGTCACCTCCCGTTTTCGTCTGTGCGGAGCGCACGTTCTGAGCCGGGCGGTAGCGGCCGTCATTGCGGGCGCTCTTGAACGACCCCTCGTAGATACCGAAGCGCGTATTGACGCCGGCTTCAACCGGCCCGGCGACGGCGCCCGTCTTGGTATCCAGGCTGTCCTGCGTATAGCAAGCCCCCGGATTGCCGGTGGCCAGAGCCTCCGCCAGCACGTTCGCGCCATTGCCCAGAGGGGTTCTGAGGAACCCGAAATTGCCAGGCCCGGGATTGGACGAAGACGTGCTGTGCATTTCGATTTGCCGGCCGTAGAGATTGCCGGCTGCGAAGTTGGTGTGGAGATCCGCCGCCGCCTGTTCGTTGGCGGCCTCGCTCGTATTGCCTGCCGGTTCATAGGGATTGCAGATGAAGATTGGCGTGATGTCACAGGCACTTGCGTGATAGACGGCAACCGCATCGGCGGTAACATTGACCGTATCACGATTGAAGCCGACCGGCAGCGGGAAGATGGTCTGCATCGCCTGAGGCTTGGCAGAGACCCAGGCATAAGCTGCCTCGTTGCTGTCCGTCGTCACCATCGATCCCGGGATGGGGTCGTCATCGTCATCCGGAATAGCCTTGAGAAAGGTAACCGTAACGGTGCTCGCAGCGTCGTTACCGGCGTCGTAGGACACCGTGAGGCTGGAGCCGAGCGACATGCCCGCCCCGCCGCCGCCAAAGGCAGCGGTATTGGCGAGTTTCTCGATCGCCGCCTCGGCCCGGGTGATCGCGTCGTCGCGCCCGTCGAGCTCGCGAGCGCCGGTGAGTGCCATCGCGTCGACGGCATTCTGAAGGTCGGTGTGGAGGTTGCCGCTGCGACCGACATCGATCACGAGCAGCGAAAAGCCCAGCAGCAGCGGCATGGATATCAGCGTCAAAGCGATGACGTAGCCACGATGATCGTTCCAGAAACCCCTGATAGCCCTACTCAACATTGGCATATCCCCCCATCGCGGCGCCTCTTTCGCCGTGACGTGTTGCTGTTACTGCATTCCTTTCCGCCGCTGCTTCCTAATCCCGCCCGTCAATTCCCGCTCGTCGCCGGCTCCTCGTTACTGCCCGTACGACGGCGATCCGTTCGTTCCCATTGTTGCCGCCGGCAGGATCACCGCCGTTTGCGGCGTCGCTGCGGGCTGGCTGGCGCCGTTGTAGTTGCGCATCACCTTCTGGATGCTCTTCCCGTCACTGATGATGCGGGTGTTCTGCGCCACCTGCGGGAAAGGATCCTGTATGTGGATGCCCTTGTTGGCCTCCACCGCATTGCCCAATCCGAACGTGATCGTATCGCGGTGATTCATGTAGTCGGCACAGCCCGAGACCAGGCTCACGGCAGCGAGGACCAGGAGGACGCGCTTATTTCTTGACAACAGCAAGGGTGCCTCCCACGTCGAGATCGAGACGGTGACCATAGGGTCCTTTCACGCCTTCGCCGTTGCGAAAGCGGCGCAGCATATCCTTGTCGACCTCCAGCATGCCAAGCGCGAAGAGTTCGACATCGTTCGACGAACGCGTCTGGTCGAGCGGACTGTAGAGATCCTCGCCAGGCGCTGACGGCCGCACGATATGCGGCGTGACGACGATGACGAGATCGGATTCCTTTTTCGCAAAGCTGGTCGAGCGAAACAGCGCCCCCAGGATCGGAAGCTTTCCCAATCCCGGCAACTGCTGGATGTCCTTGGAATTGATCGACTGCAGCAAACCGGCCATGGCGAAGCTCTGGCCGTCGCGCAGCGCGACCGTGGTCTTCGCCGCCCGCGAAATAAAGCCGGGATTGCCGTTGACGCTGACTGACGTATCGAGTTCGGAGACTTCCGGTTCGATCTTCAGGTTGATCAGCCCGCCATCGAGCACCACCGGCGTGAAGGTCAGCCGCACACCGTACGGCCGATAGTCGGTCTCGGTTGCGACGGTCGCGCCGTTGGCCACCGTCGTCTGGATCGGCACCTCGCCACCGGCGTGGAAGCTCGCGGTCTCGCCGCTCATCGCAATCAGGTTCGGCTGCGCCAACCGGCGTACCAGTCCCTTCTGTTCCAGCGCATTGATGACGATGTCGATTTGGCCGCCGGAAATTTCCAGCACCTTGGCAATCAGCTGGCCGAAGGGCTGCAGGCCCGTTGCAACGCCCGAGGCGTCTTCGAGCGTGCGCACGAGCTGGTCGTCGTCGTTGGTCCCGATGCCCTGGCTCGTCGTTGCCTTGCCGATGCCGTTCCTGCCCTGCCCGGACCAGCCGATGCCGAGGTCGCGGCCGGTCGATCGCGCGGCCTCGATCACCCGAACCTCCAGCATGACCTGTTGCGAATCGGCGACCCGAAGCTGGTTGAGCACCGGCTGATCGGAATAGGACTGGGCGATCTCCATCACCCGCTGCAGCTCGACGGCGTCGCGCACCATGCCTGTGAGGCGAATGCGGTCGTTGGAATTGAATACCCTGACCTGCGCCGAGGGTGCGGTGGAGTGAATGGCGGAAGCGACTTCGGTGAAATCACTGGCAACGCGGATATCGATGACGCCGAGAAGCGACTTGTCATCGCCATAGACCGAAATGTTGGTGGCGCCGTTCTTCTTGCCGCGAATGAAGAGCGACTTGTCGGAAAGCGGCACCACATCAATCAGATCGGCACTGCCGATCACCAGATCGCCAAAAGGCTTGCCGGTCGTGATCGTCATCGTGTCGTTCGGAGGTATGGTCACCTGCTGCACCGAGCCGGTGAGGCTGATGAATTTCTCCTGGGCGTCGGCCCGGCCGGCGAGGCCGGGGCCCCAGCAGCTATAGGCAAAAATTGCCGCGGTCACCGCCGCGAGGGTTTGGACTCGCGCCGCCCCCTTTTTGCTTCCCCTCAACATTCCGCTTACGCCCCTCTCCTCGTTGGCTGCCACGCATGCGGGCATGCCCGCATTTCAGGTCACTGGATCAGGCCGACTCGGTGCTCCTCGCGCTTCGTCGTGTTCCAGACGCCTACCGTCGCCCACTTTGGCTCAATCGGCAATACCGGTTCGACTTTACGTTCAACAATCTGTACTTGTTTTTCGCGCTCCGGCATCTTTATCTTCCCAAGGTCGTCCCCAACCTTACGCACAAGTCGCTCAAGGATGTCGAACCGTCCGTCGTCCGTCTTTTTCACGAGATCGTTGCTGAGCTCCGTCGCCATCGGCCCCCCGCCGAGATCCGCAACGGTAATCGGCCGCGTCTCTTCGGCGGAGGCAGACGCGACATTGCGCAGGGTGAGCGACAGCGTGCCGATATTGGCACCCAGCGTCAGGCGCTGCGCTTCTTCGGTCGTGACCTCGAAGGTCACCGTTTTGACGACGGAAGGTTCGTCCTTGCGCTCATCCGCGGTCTGGTCCACCGCCAGCACCTTCACGCCCTGGAGAAGCACATCGACATAAGTCTGTTCGCTGCTGTTCTGACGGTTCTGGACGACACGGGTGAGCAGCACATCGACGCGGTCCGACGGGCGCACGAAGCCCGCAACGCCGAGAACGTCGTTGACGCGGATCGAGACGGCCTTCATGCCCTGGTCAAGCGCCGCAGACAATGTCGCCCGCGAGCCTGCGCCGGTGATCTTCGAGCTCAGCACAGGCTCGCCAGGATCGATCGCCGCCATGGCGTAGCGCGGTTTGTCGACGTCGCCGACGACCGCCTCGATGCTGTCGAACGAGCCTTCCGGCCGTTCCCCGGCAGGCCAGGGGATAGCCCTTAGACTTTCCGGGCGGACCGGGTCGCCGAAGCGCATCTCCTTGGCCGCGACTACGAGGATCTGCTCCTGCCCCTTCGTATCATTGGCCACAAGCCGCGCCTGCTGGTCGGCCAGGTAACTGCGCATCGCAAACACCGCGGTGCCGGCAAGCAGAATAGAAACAAAAAGACTAAGGATTGTTGAGAAACGCATCGCCGATACTCGCAACAATGGACAAAAATACGTCCGTTTCCTAAATATAACTTAGAGGGAGAGGGGTTAACAAAATCCCCTCTCCTCTCTAATTTCTTTTCTTATGCGGGTACAGCGTCATCCAGGCTCAGGAAGAACCCGGCCCAGCCGTTCCATGCCGTAGCAAGATTTGTGCCTGCAAGTGTGACGGCAGCAATAACACCGCCGACAAGAAGACCAAGAAGAACAAGATATTCAGACAGCGCTACGCCATCTTCTTCCCGCACGAAAGCGCGTACTTCAGACAAAAGTGCCTTCATCGAAAATTACCTCCAAAATATTCGGCGCGCCCGCAATGTCCTCCGGCCGCCATGTCGTAGAGACCACCCCTCCGACTTCTATTATTAATAATCTCTTAATTAATATATCGTCAACTACTAACACATGCTCTTTTTTGGCATTTATATTTATGGTTAAATTCCGATCGGTTAGGAAGGGGGCATAGACCTAGAGCATATGCTGTACAAATATGACAGGTGGTAGTATTCATTGGCTCTCATCTACCTCGAAAGACTGAGCCTCGATTCCATATCTTCTCGATTTTGCGACAATTCGGTCGTTTGAACAGATGGTGGGGAAATATGACGCAAATCATCAACATTGTTACTGCGATTTCAGTATTACTTTTTATCTATGCGGCCTGGAGCGATTTCCGCAGCTGGAAAATACCGAATGGCGCCATCCTCGCCCTTCTCGCCCTCTACTGCCTGCGTGCCTCGGCGGGATTGCTGATGACCGACGATGTCGGCGCAGCACTCTTCTCCTCCATTGGGATCGGCGGCGATGTCGCGGCCGGCCTCCTGCTCTTTGCCCTTGGCGTCGGCCTTTGGGCATTCGGCCTCTTCGGCGCCGGCGATGCAAAACTTTTCCTGCCGATCGGTCTTTTCATCGGCTGGCACGGTATGCTGCCCTTCGCCATCTTTCTCCTGATTGGCGGCGTCCTCGCGTTGCTGGCGCTGCGATTGCGGATGCCGCTGCAACTGGCGCATATGTCCATTGTCATGCGCATCGAGGAAATCCGCGCAACGCGCAAGGTCCCCTACGGCGTTATCATGGTCATCGCAGCGCTCTCGGTGCTCGCCTTGCGCTACGGCAAGGCCTGAGCAGGCCGGATACACCGGCGCGATCGTTGGACAAACAGGACCGACCTGACATCGACGTGACCTGCCACCGCGAACTTCCTTCGGCAGGGATTGGCAGCCGGCCTGGCACCGCGGCCAGGGCGAGGTCACGGAATCGCAGCAGCCAACAGACGTGGCCGTACCCTCATCCTGTCGCCGTCAGCGCAATGGAATCCATAGAGGGCTCTTCCATGTCTTCAATTCATCGAGAAACGCCTGCAGTTTCGCTGGCAGGAACCGTCGTGTCGGGTAGACGGCATGCACGAAGATCTCCGGCGATGTCCACTCCGGCAGCAGACGGGTGAGTTCGCCTCTTCCGATTTGGTCGTCGCAATAGGTCGACGGCAACAGTCCGATCCCGTGCCCGCGATAGGTAAACGCGCTCGCCGTCTGGAAATCCCGGCTCGAAACCGGCCCCGACACGTGCAGTTTCACGGATTTCCGCCCGCTGACCAGATGCCATTCTGCCTCGTTGTTGCGGCCATTGAGCAGAATGCACTGGTGGTCCTTCAAATCCTCCGGTTTCACCGGGACGCGCCGACCCTCAAGATATTGCGGAGAAGCAACGACATAGCGGACGCTCTTCCCGACCTTCTGCATGACAATCGTCGAGTCGCGAAGCTCCCCGAAGCGAATGCCGACGTCGATATTCTCGGCAATCAGATCGAGGAACAGATTTGTGACGAAGAGATCGACCTGGATCCGCGGGTAAGTTTTCAGGAAGGCGGAGAGAAATTCATAAAATGGCTCTTGGCCCAGGATCACCGGCACGGAGATTTTCAGCAGGCCTTCCGGCTTCTTCTGCGTTTGGGTCAGAACCCGCTCCGCGTCAAACAGTTGGCCGAGAGGTTCGCTGCACTGGTTGTAATACGCGCGTCCCTGCGCAGTCAGCGTCAGCTTGCGGGTCGTTCGCTGCAGCAACGTCACCCCGAGCTGATCCTCAAGCGCGGACACTTTTCGGCTCACGGTCGATACAGGCATTCCAAGTGAGTGGGCGGCGCGGCTGAAGCTCTCGAATTGCGCAACCTTCACAAAAACCGCGATGTCATTCAAATCGGCCATGTGCTGCTTTTTGCACAGATGCAAAAGAGATTCCAGATATTTCCATCTAATCACGGAATAGGGCTTCGGACATATTCATTTCCAAGCAGCACAACGCTGCTCAATCCAAATCGATGGAGATCAATATGCAAACGCCAAAGACTGCTATCATTACGGGAGCCTCCCAGGGTATCGGAGCCGGGCTGGTCAACGCCCTCGTCGAGCGCGGCTACAATGTCGTCGCGACGTCTCGCCAGGTCAGTGCGTCGGATGCTTTCCGCGCCTCAAGCCAGCTGGCACTCGTCGACGGCGACATCGGCGACCCTCAAACCGCGACAAAGGTGGCGGAAACCGCAATCGGCCGGTTCGGAACCATCGATGCCCTGGTCAACAACGCCGGCATCTTTTTTACCAAGCCGTTCGTTGACTACACGCTGGAGGACTTCAGAAGGCTGTCCTCGACCAATCTCGAAGGCTTCATTCACCTGACCCAGCTGGTCGTGAAACAGATGCTGGCCCAGAAGTCAGGCGGCAGCATCGTCAGCATCACGACGCCGTTGATCGATCATCCGATCGCTGGCCTCAGCGCTTCGGTCGCGATGATGACCAAGGGCGGCATCGACGCGATTTCCAAGAACCTCGCGATGGAATATGCGCGGGACGGAATCCGGGTCAACACGGTCGCTCCCGGCGTCGTCGACACGCCTTTGCACAAGGACAATCCAAAGGACTTCCTGAAAACGCTGTCGCCGATGGGCAGCATTTCCGATGTCCAGGAAATCGTCGATGCGGTCGTCTTCCTGACCGAAGCACGGCATGTAACCGGGGAGGTGCTGAACGTCGACGGCGGCGCACATCTGGGCAAATGGTAGACCGTGGCAAGACGCCGGCCGCTGGCGCAGAACAGCGGCTCCAGGACTTGGGCATCACGCTTCCGCCGCCACCGACACCCTTCGGGGCCTATGTCGAAGCGGCAAAGACCGGCAACCTGGTCTTCTTCAGCGGCATGCTGCCCGTCGTCCATCGCATGCCCCGGTTTATCGGGCGTGTCGGAGGCGCCCTGACCGCCGAAGACGGCAGGAAGGCGGCCGAAACGGCAACCTTGAGCGCCCTGTCGGCCACGAAAGACTATCTGGGCTCGCTGGACAAGGTCGTCCGGGTCGTCAAGCTCGGCGTCTACATCGCAACCGAGGGCGATTTCCGGGACCACCCGAAGGTCGCCGACGGGGCATCCGAAATGCTGCACAAGGTCTTCGGAGAGGAAAAGCTCTCCGGCCGGGTCGTGCTCGGCGTCGCAAGTCTTCCCCTCGGCGTGCCGATCGAGCTCGAACTCGTCCTCGAAGTCGACCCTTGAAGATAACTGCGCACATAACCAGTCGGGTGCGATCCACACCGTCGATCGCACCCCAAAAGAGCGGTTGATGAAATCAGCAGAACTGGTCGACCGTTTTATGCAAGCATTGCCTTGATCGTCTTGTCTCGTAGTGAAGGTAGGAGACAGCCATGAACCGGAATATTGAAAGCGAGTTCTCACGGAAACTCGACCTGAAACACCCTTTGATCGTCGCCCCGATGGCAGGTGGTCCGTCCTCTGTCGAGCTGGTGGCGGAAACCTCGATTGCCGGTGCCTTGGGCTCTATCGGGGCCGCCTATTCACAGCCGGCAGCGATCGAGGAATTCGCCGCGAAGGTCCGTCAACGAACAGACTGTCCGTTTGCCGTCAACCTGTTCGTTCCGCACCCGACCCCCAGGGTCACCGCGAGACAGATCGAACACGCCATTGCGCAAACTGCGCCGTATCGATCGGAACTCGGCTTGCCGACGCCGGAGTTCACGGAGCCCTACGAAGGGGATTTCGATGCCCAGTTCGACGCCGTGCTCCGGATCAGGCCGGCGGCCTTTAGTTTCGTCTTCGGACTTCTGCCGCCAGACTATGTGAGGGCGGCCAGAAAGGAGAAGATCGTATTGATCGGAACCGCGACGACGCCCGAGGAGGCAGCCGCGCTTGAGGACAGCGGCGCTGACGCGGTCGTGTTGCAAGGTATCGAGGCCGGCGGTCATCGCGGCATCTTCGACGCAGGTGGCGTGGACGAGGAAATCAATGCCTTCGATCTGCTGAAGGCATCGCGCGTGAAGGTTCGCATTCCGCTGATTGCGGCGGGTGGTATCATGACGTCGAGCGACGTCCGCCGCGCGCTGCAGGCCGGCGCCCAGGCGGTTCAGATGGGCACCGCATTCCTGGTCTGCGAGGAAGCCGGCACGTCGGCGCCATACAAGCAGAAACTCCTGGATGCGGCCGGCAGAACGACGAAAACGACGCGCGTATTCTCGGGTCGCCTGGCGCGGGGCATCGAGAACCGTTTCATGCATGAAATGGAAACACGAGCGAGTGCAATTCTTCCATTCCCGGCGCAGAACAAGTTCACCCGCGACATGAGAGGAGCATCGGCAGCAAAAGGTTCTGCCGACTTCCTGTCGCTTTGGTCTGGGACCGGTCAGGGCGACCTCTGGCGGGGTCCGGCAAGAGAGCTTATCGCTCGTTTGTGCTGATCACCGTCAGCAATAGGCGCGATTGCCCGTTCGGCAGGGCGGCCTTTGGCCGATTTATGTATCGCAAAGTATCTGAACGCCCAGGAATTACATTTGCTTTCACAATCGAGCCAAGAGGGACACATTGCATACACATGCGAGCCATCTTTTACGGCTGCTTGATTGTCGTTGGAGAGAAAAATGTCAGAAGGTATCAATCATCATCGCCGCCGTTTTTTCGGTATCGCAGCCACCACACTGGTCGCAACGCAATTCGCTGCCGCTGGCATTGCGGAGGCAAACTCCGCGGTCACACAGTCGTCTGATCCGCTCACGAACAAACCAGCTGGCAGAAACACGTCCTTCGGCGCGCTGAAACAGATCGACGCCGGCGTTCTCAATATCGGATATGCCGAAGCAGGGCCGATCGATGGTCCTGCCGTCATTCTTCTGCATGGCTGGCCCTACGACATTCACAGCTTCGTCGACGTCGCGCCGTTGCTGGCGTCGGCAGGCTACCGCGTCATCGTTCCCTATCTGCGCGGCTATGGTACGACGCGCTTCCTCTCAAGCGAAACAGCCCGGAATGGCCAGCAGTCGGCACTCGCCGTCGATGTGATCGCCCTGATGGATGCCCTGAAGATCGAGAAAGCGGTCCTTGCCGGTTTCGATTGGGGCGCGCGCACGGCCAATATCGTCGCAGCGCTCTGGCCAGAGCGCTGCAAGGCCGTGGTCTCCGTCAGCGGTTACCTGATCGGCAACCGCGAAGCCAACAAGATGCCATTGCCGCCAAAGGCAGAGCTGTTGTGGTGGTACCAGTTCTATTTTTCCACCGAACGCGGTCGGCTCGGCTACGAGGAAAATACGCACGATTTCAACAGGCTCATCTGGCAGATCGCTTCGCCGGAGTGGAAATTCGACGATTCAACATTCGACCGCACCGCGGCGTCCTTCGACAACCCGGATCATGTGAGCATCGTGATCCATAATTACCGCTGGCGGCTCGGTCTGGCTGAAGGCGAAGCAAAATATGATGAGCTGGAAAGGCGGCTTGCTGAAGGCCCGGTCATCGCCGTGCCCACAATCACACTTGAAAGCGATGCCAACGGCGCACCACACCCCGACGCCGCGTCCTATGCCAAGAAGTTCTCGGGCAAGTATGAACACCGGATCATCAAGGGAGGCGTCGGTCACAACCTGCCGCAGGAAGCACCCCAAGCCTTCGCCAAGGCAGTCGTCGATGTCGCGAGATTCTGATCGCGTTTTCGGGTGATGGAGCTATCCTGACGCAAAGCCAACAGAGGATGCCTGACCATGGATCACATCGATCACATTCTTGTCGTCGATGACGATCGCGAAATACGGGAACTGGTCTCAACTTATCTCACGAAAAACGGCTTGCGGGTCACCGTTGCGGCGGATGGCCGGCACATGCGGGCCTTTCTCGAGGCAAACACCGTCGATCTCATCGTGCTCGATCTGATGATGCCGGGCGATGACGGTCTGGTGCTGTGCCGCGAATTGCGGGCGGGTAAACACAAGTCGACGCCGGTGCTGATGCTGACGGCGCGAAGCGACGAGACCGATCGCATCATCGGCCTGGAGATGGGGGCCGATGACTATTTGGCAAAACCGTTTGCGGCTCGCGAGTTGCTCGCCCGGATCAAGGCGGTTCTGCGCCGGACGCGCATGCTGCCCCCCAATCTTCAGGTGACTGAAGTCGGGCAGCTGCTGACATTCGGCGACTGGCAGCTCGACACGACCGGAAGACATCTGCTTGATCGCGAGGGAACGGTCGTCGCGCTCAGCGGCGCCGAGTACCGCCTGCTTCGCGTCTTAGTCGATCATCCACAGCGCGTGCTCAATCGAGACCAGCTTCTCAACCTCACGCAGGGTCGAGAAGCGGAGTTGTTCGACCGCTCGATCGACCTTCTCGTCAGCCGCCTTCGCCAGCGCCTTTCCGATGACGCGCGCGAGCCGGCCTACATAAAGACCGTGCGCAGCGAAGGGTATGTGTTCGCGGTGCCGGTCGAAATCACCGAGGTCCGGCGATGAGCGCCCCTCCCGCACTTGACAGCTTCCGGCCCTGGCCACGTACCTTGGGATCGCGGCTGTTCCTTATCCTTCTCGCCGGCCTGATGCTTGCGCAGGGTCTTTCCTTCAGCGCCCAGTTTCTGGAGCGCTATATGACGGCGCGGGCCGTTATGCTCAACACGCTCGAGAACGATGTGGCGACCTCGATCGCCATTCTCGATCGCCTGCCTGCCACCGAACGGTCGGACTGGCTGCAGCGTCTCGATCGAGGCACCTATCGCTATGAGCTGGGACCGGGCCTTGCCGGCGTTCCCAGCTTGACCGAACAGGGCGCCGGCATCGCCGCGAAAATACGAGAAGCCGTTGATCCGCGTTTCCCCATAACGTTTAAATCCATACCGGGCGACGGCAAACGCCTTCAGGCCCACCTGACCTTGAGCGATGGCAAGCCGCTGACGATCGATGTGAACCCGGCTCCCATCATGCCACTCGCCGAATGGCTGCCTTACGTTCTCGTCTTGCAGCTCATTCTTCTCCTCCTCTGCAGCTGGTTTGCCGTCCGCTTGGCAATCCGCCCTCTCGTCAATCTTGCCTATGCCGCCGATGCGCTTGACCCCAATGCAAAAACCCCGCGCCTGAGCGAAACGGGGCCGCGCGAGGTCGCCTATGCTGCGAAGGCCTTCAACGCTATGCGAGATCGCATCGCGCAGTACCTGGAAGAAAGAGTGCAAATCCTCGCGGCCATCTCTCACGATCTTCAAACACCCATCACGCGCATGAAGCTTCGGGCCGAAATGGCCGATGATTCTGTCGAAAAGGAAAAACTGATACAGGACCTGGCCGAAATCGAACGCCTTGTCCACGAAGGCGTGGCCTATGCGCGCAGTGCCCATGGAGACACCGAAAAATCCTCGCGTATCGACATACGTGCCTTCATCGAGAGCCTCGTCTATGATTATCAGGACACCGGCAAGGCCGTGGCAGTCACCGAGAAAATCAACGGCGCGATCGTCACCCGGCCCCATGCCCTGCGCCGTATCCTGACCAATCTCATCGACAACGCGCTCAAGTTTGGCGGCAGCGCGGACATATCGGTCGAGAAAGGTGAAGAAGGAGCGGTCGTCATAAAGGTGCTCGATCGCGGCCCGGGAATCCCGGAGGATCAACTCGAAGCCGTCATGCAACCATTCTTCCGGCTTGAACAGTCCCGCAATCGGAGAACCGGAGGCACCGGACTTGGGCTGGCCATAGCGCAACAGCTGGCGCTCGCGATCGGCGGTTCGCTCGCATTGCGCAATCGCGAGGGTGGCGGACTGTCGGCAGAAGTCATCATCCCTTGACGACCTCGAAACAGGTTTCACCTCCGGCAGCCCCGTAGGGTTTCGCCAATCAACTCTGGCAACGCAGATTCGTCTGGGCGTTACAGCGGTAACGGAAGCCAGCAACGGCACGCCTTTTTTGTCGCACTGTGCCGCCCCGCTGAGCTCCTACATATCGTTACACTTTCCTCCAATCAGGACACATGCGCGATACATCGCCACCGCCTTATGCGGTCACCGGCTGCCCTTCAGCCGTTGCGCCCCTGCGCTCATTCTTCAAAGGAAACAATGATGTCCCTTCTTATAGTCGCTTATCTCGGCGGTGTGCTGACAATCCTCAGTCCGTGCATCCTGCCCGTCCTTCCCTTCGTCTTTGCGCGCGCCGGACAGCCGTTCCTCAAGAGCACGCTGCCGATGCTTGCCGGCATGGCCATGACCTTTGCCGTCGTTGCAACGATTGCCGCGGTCGGCGGCAGCTGGGCAATTCAAGCCAATGAATACGGCCGCTACGCCGCGATCGTCCTGCTCGCCGTTTTCGGCGTAACACTTGTTTCGCCGCTGATCGCCAGCATCCTGACACAGCCGCTCGTCGCGTTCGGCAACAGGCTTTTGAATTCGACCGGCGGACCACGCAATATGCCCACGGCGGGCAGCGCGCTGCTTCTGGGTTTTGCTACCGGCCTGCTCTGGGCGCCGTGCGCCGGACCGATCCTCGGCCTTGTACTGACGGGTGCAGCCCTTCAAGGTGCCAACGTCGAGACCACCGTCCTCCTACTGGCCTATTCGGCCGGTGCGGCGACGTCGCTCGCCGTTGCCCTCCTGATCGGCGGCAGGGTTCTCGCCATGATGAAGAAATCGCTTGGCGCCGGCGAATGGGTGCGCCGCGGCCTCGGCGTCGCCGTCCTGGCGGGCGTCGTCGCGATCGGTCTCGGTGCCGATACCGGCGCCCTCGGACGGTTTTCCAACTTCGGTACGAGTAAGATCGAGCAGTCGCTTCTCGATGCGTTCAATGCCAAAAAGCCGAAGCCGGTTGCGGTTGCGAGCAACAGCATGATGCTCGCCGCGGCCGGTACCGTCCAAGGATATCGCAGCGAACTGCCGGTGGAAGGCGAATTCCCGTCGCTTGATGGCGCCGTTCAATGGCTGAATTCACCGCCGCTGACGACGGAGCAGCTTCGCGGCAAGGTCGTGCTGGTGGATTTCTGGACTTATTCCTGCATCAACTGCATCCACACCGTTCCCTATATTCGGGCCTGGTCGGAGAAATACAAGAACCAGGGACTCGTGGTGATCGGCGTCCACGCGCCTGAATTCGCCTTCGAGAAGAATATCGGCAACGTCAAGAAGGCGATCATCGACTTCAAGATCGGCTATCCGGTTGCCGTCGATAACGACTTCAAGATCTGGCAATCCTTCCAGAACAACTACTGGCCCGCCCACTACTTCATCGATGCCAAGGGCCAGATCCGGTATCATCATTTCGGCGAGGGGGACTACGACAAAGCCGAGGAGGTCATTCAGGACCTGTTGGCCGAAGCCAAAAGCGAGGGCCTCGAGAGGCCCGCCGCTCAGAGCCAGCATCGTGGTTGAGCAAGATCAATGGGTCGCCTTTAGCCAAGTCTGTTCATACGGCCAAGTTCGCCTCCAAGCCCTTTGAGCTTACATATCGGCTTGCGACATTGCAGAAGACAGCACCTCGGAAGAGCAAGCCCGAGGTGCTGTCTTCAGTTCGGTCCCGGCATCGACAGCCGCAACAATCGGGCCGCGTTCGACGGGAGACCGCACAGCTGCCGGTACTTTGTACCGCATTGTACCGGTCCGGCCCTCTCCCACACGCGGTTACACTTCCGCTCGATCAGGACACATGCGGGATACGTGGCGATCGCCTTATGCGGTCATTGGCTGGTCATCAGCCATTGCGCCCAGGCGCCTCGCTTCAAAGGAACCATGTCATGACCCAGATCGAAAACGTCCTCTACACCGGCAAGGCCCATACCACTGGCGGCCGCGATGGCACTTCGCGCAGTTCCGATGGCAACCTCGACATCAGGCTTTCCTCTCCCGGCAAGGCGGGCAGCGGCACCAATCCCGAACAGTTGTTCGCCTCCGGCTGGTCGGCCTGCTTCATCGGAGCAATGGGTCTTGCTGCCCACAAAATGAAGATCGCGTTCCCGACTGATACGGCAGTCGATGCCGAAGTGGATCTGGTCCACATGGACGGCGCCTACGTTCTCCAGGCGCGCCTCAACGTCAGCCTGCCGGGGCTGGAGCGGGAGATCGCCCAGGCTCTGGCGGACGCGGCGCACGAGACCTGCCCCTATTCCAAGGCCACACGCGGCAACATCGATGTCGTGATCAACCTGGTCTAACCGGTCTTTCACCGTCAGGGCGGGCTGGTCCATCGGACAGCCCGCCCTGACGCCAACTCCGTTCCAAACAAGGAAAATCGTCCTGTCCACCGTTTCGCTGGCGTCCACACGGCGCAGCGTTCTGACCCCTACCGCAGCCACACTGCTCGCTACGTCGGCCGCCGGCACATTGAGCCTGCTGCACGCGCAACCGGCGGCTGCGGCTGCGACTGCGACCATCACAAGCACCGCAATCCGCGAGACGTCGGGCGACCGGCCGGGGAGGCTTGACGTGCACGGCCATATCGCCAGCGTCATGGCGGCGATGGCTGCCTCGACCGCAATGGGAAAGCGTTTCGAGGCTTTGAAGCACAACGACTATCTGCACGACTATCTGCAGAAGCTTGATGCTGGTTTTCTGGCCACGGGGCAGAAACGTCAAAAGCCCCCTTGCATTTCTGCTTGGGGGCTTTTGTTTTGATTTGGTTGCGGGGGCAGGATTTGAACCTGCGGCCTTCAGGTTATGAGCCTGACGAGCTACCGGGCTGCTCCACCCCGCGGTATCGGATAATTTGCCTTTGGCAAAATGTCTGTCTTGGACTGCAGTTGCAGCCGGGATTCTGTTGTTTGCCGGTCGTCGAAGGCTTTGCCTTCTGCGGTTCGGCGGGGGGCTGCTGCGTCTGAGCGGTACGGCAGCCATTTCATTGTTTTCCCGGCGTATATTATCGAAGCAAAAAGGCCGCTTGAGGGCGGCCCGGATGTTTCGGCTGAGCCGGAGGATGAAGAGAAGATAGTTTTTGTTGATCATGCGGCTTATCGCGATCCTTACGGCATGCGGCGCATGATTTGGTTTGTTTCTTGCCTTTTGCAGACCTGGCAGCGACCTACTCTCCCGCGTCTTAAGACGAAGTACCATCGGCGCAGGGGCGTTTCACGGCCGTGTTCGGAATGGGAACGGGTGCAGCCACCCCGCAATAACCACCAGGTCGGCAAAGGGCAAGAATTGCGCTGGCGACAGCGCAAAACCAAATGAGAAGCTGGTTGAAGTCTGAGACTTCATTTTTGAACACGTCTTTTTTTTCAGGCTGCTTGAGGCACTTCGGAGCGCAGCTCCGCAAGGCCAAGCGGCCGTCCGGAGCGCGACTAGCGCGTCAGGACAGAAGAGAAGATGTTCATCTTTGATGAACATCGGCAATGAGAACAATCAAGCCAATCGAACGATTAGTACCGGTAAGCTTCATGCATTGCTGCACTTCCACACCCGGCCTATCAACGTGGTAGTCTTCCACGGTTCTCAAGGGAATACTCGTTTTCAGGTTGGTTTCCCGCTTAGATGCCTTCAGCGGTTATCCATTCCATATATAGCTACCCTGCTATGCGGCTGGCGCCACAACAGGTCCACCAGAGATATGTCCATCCCGGTCCTCTCGTACTAGGGACAGATCCTGTCAATATTCCTACACCCACGGCAGATAGGGACCGAACTGTCTCACGACGTTCTGAACCCAGCTCACGTACCGCTTTAATTGGCGAACAGCCAAACCCTTGGGACCTGCTCCAGCCCCAGGATGCGATGAGCCGACATCGAGGTGCCAAACAACCCCGTCGATATGGACTCTTGGGGGTCATCAGCCTGTTATCCCCGGCGTACCTTTTATCCGTTGAGCGATGGCCCTTCCACACGGGACCACCGGATCACTATGACCGACTTTCGTCTCTGCTCGACTTGTCAGTCTCGCAGTCAGGCGGGCTTATGCCATTGCACTCGACGACCGATTTCCGACCGGTCTGAGCCCACCATCGCGCGCCTCCGTTACTCTTTCGGAGGCGACCGCCCCAGTCAAACTACCCACCATACACTGTCCCGGATCCGGATAACGGACCGCGGTTAGACATCCATGACGATAAGGGTGGTATTTCAAGGATGGCTCCACGAGAACTGGCGTCCCCGCTTCAAAGCCTACCACCTATCCTACACATGCCGACACGAATGCCAGTGTAAAGCTATAGTAAAGGTGCACGGGGTCTTTCCGTCTGACCGCAGGAACCCCGCATCTTCACGGGGAATTCAATTTCACTGAGTCTATGCTGGAGACAGCGGGGAAGTCGTTACGCCATTCGTGCAGGTCGGAACTTACCCGACAAGGAATTTCGCTACCTTAGGACCGTTATAGTTACGGCCGCCGTTTACTGGGGCTTCGATTCAAAGCTTGCACCTCTCCTCTTAACCTTCCAGCACCGGGCAGGCGTCAGACCCTATACGTCGTTTTGCAACTTCGCAGAGCCCTGTGTTTTTGATAAACAGTCGCTACCCCCTGGTCTGTGCCACCCCAACACACTTGCGTGCAGTGGGGTCACGCTTCTTCCGAAGTTACGCGTGCAATTTGCCGAGTTCCTTCAGCATAGTTCTCTCAAGCGCCTTGGTATACTCTACCTGACCACCTGTGTCGGTTTCGGGTACGGTCTATACGGTGGAGCTATTTCCTGGAACCGCTCCGCTGCCCAACCAATCCAATAAGGTTGAACAACTTGTGCAATCCGTCACTACCACCAGGCCCACGAATATTAACGTGGTTCCCATCGACTACGCATTTCTGCCTCATCTTAGGGGCCGGCTAACCCTGCTCAGATTAACTTTAAGCAGGAACCCTTGGTCTTTCGGCGAGGGAGTCTCTCACTCCCTTTATCGTTACTCATGTCAACATTCGCACTTCCGATACCTCCAGGAGCCCTCACGGGTCTCCCTTCACAGGCTTACGGAACGCTCCGCTACCACAGCGCAACCTAAAAGGTTGTCGCTATCCTCAGCTTCGGTGCATGGCTTTAGCCCCGTTACATTTTCGGCGCAAAGACCCTTATTTAGACCAGTGAGCTGTTACGCTTTCTTTAAATGATGGCTGCTTCTAAGCCAACATCCTGGTTGTTTTGGGATCCTCACATCCTTTCCCACTTAGCCATGACTTGGGGACCTTAGCTGGAGGTCAGGGTTGTTGCCCTCTTCACGACGGACGTTAGCACCCGCCGTGTGTCTGCCGACTAGTACTCCTCGGTATTCGGAGTTTGGTTAGGATCAGTAAGACGGTGAGTCCCCATAGCCCATCCAGTGCTCTACCCCCGAGGGTATTCGGTCGACGCACTACCTAAATAGTTTTCGCGGAGAACCAGCTATTTCCGAGTTTGATTGGCCTTTCACCCCTAGCCACAAGTCATCCCAATCTATTGCAACAGATGCGGGTTCGGTCCTCCAGTTGGTGTTACCCAACCTTCAACCTGCTCATGGCTAGATCACTCGGTTTCGGGTCTAATGCGACGAACTGAACGCCCTGTTCAGACTCGCTTTCGCTGCGCCTTCACCTATCGGCTTAAGCTTGCTCGTCACACTAAGTCGTTGACCCATTATACAAAAGGTACGCCGTCACCCTTGCGGGCTCCGACTGTTTGTAGGCAACCGGTTTCAGGTTCTATTTCACTCCCCTTGTCGGGGTGCTTTTCACCTTTCCCTCACGGTACTTGTTCGCTATCGGTCATGCACGAGTACTTAGGCTTGGAGGGTGGTCCCCCCAATTTCAAACAGGATTTCACGTGTCCCGCCTTACTCAAGGACAATGAGTGTTCTACATGTACGGGGCTATCACCCGCTACGGCCGGACTTTCCATTCCGTTCCACTTTATTCCTCATTGCCACTGGCCTGGTCCGCGTTCGCTCGCCACTACTTGCGGAGTCTCGGTTGATGTCCTTTCCTGCAGGTACTTAGATGTTTCAGTTCCCTGCGTTCGCTTCTTACCCCTATGTATTCGAAGGTAAGATACCTTATCACAATGCTTAGAAACCCAAGCCGTCCTTGCGAACAGTTTGGATTTTCTAAGCATTTAAGGTGGGTTTCCCCATTCGGAAATCCATGGATCAAAGCTCATTCGCAGCTCCCCACGGCTTATCGCAGCGTATCACGTCCTTCATCGCCTGTGCATGCCAAGGCATCCACCAATTGCCCTTATTTCACTTGATCGTTCTCATTGCCAATGCTCATCCTTAGTTGGGTTTGGAATTCCTATCCTTCTCGCTTGCGCTCGAAGGGGTTCCAAACCTGGCCATACGGACACTTCTCAGTGTGTAGGACCAGGATCCAACAGTGCGGTTACCTTTTACAACCACACCAAAT